>JAPWVC010000064.1 GCA_028275195.1 Candidatus Acetothermia bacterium | reverse complement strand
CCCTTAAGATAGGGACACCTTGATGGCGAGGGCGAATGCGGATTTGCAGGGCGATAGCTCGCGATTGGACAATGGCGCTCGAAGGAGGGGAACGGATGAACAAGGTCCGCATCACCGTGGTCAAGCAAGAGGGGAGCTGCGCCGCCGGGCATAAGGCGGGGCAGGAGTTCATCTACGAAGGAAGGTTGCTCCCGGGCCTCTGCCCCTCGGCCTGGCACTCCCTCTACCCTTATCTGAGGGTCCTCCAGTTCGGGGGAAACTTCCCCTGGGAGAAGGAGGGCCTGGCCCACATCGCCTGCCCCGACCCCAAGAACCCGGTAGTCTTCAAGCTGGAGCGGCTTGGAGAGTAAAGGGCCTGTGCGTGGCCCCTTTGAGGCGTGGGCCGGGCGCTTTCCGGAGAGCCAGCTCCGGCCAAGTGGTCCTCTAGCGCCCGCAGAGGCCGGCTTACCGCTGCTCCCTTCCGGGCCTGACGGGGTTCACCGACATGCGCCGTAGAGGGCTCAGCCCTCAACACCGCTTCTCCGGGGCTGACCCCGCCGCCACGGCCCCGCGGGCGGCCCTTCGGCTCCGCTCTAGCGGGTTGCGGAATGGAGGGGACCGCTAGCCCCCCGCCTAGCACAGGCCTGGCGGAGAGAGTGGGATTCGAACCCACGACCGACTTTCGCCGGCACACGCTCTCCAGGCGTGCTCCTTCGTCCGCTCGGACATCTCTCCGCCACTTGGTGCGCCTGGGAGGATTTGAACCCCCGGCCTACGGATCCGCAGTCCGTCGCTCTGTCCACTGAGCTACAGGCGCGCGGAGGGACGGGGATTCGAACCCCGAAGGCCAGAAGGCCCTACCGGTTTTCGAGACCGGCTCCTTACCGTTCGGTCATCCCTCCTGAAGAATTATAGCAGGGCCGCTGGGGCCCGTCAATTCGGGGTTGGCTAAGGCCGATCGCCACCATGCTGAGCAGCCCAGTGATGTGTTATACTCCCAATAAGCCATCAAGGAGAGTGATGAAGATGAAGCCTCTCGTTCCCTTCCTAGTTCCCCTCCTTCTAGCTTTGGGTCTAGCCCTGAGCCTAGGCCTAGGCGGCTGCCTCCCCAGCCCAGGGGAACAGAAGCCCGCCAAGATCGATCCCGTCTGGTCCCCCGACGGGGCGCGGATCGCCTTCACCTCCAACCAAGGGGGCAAGTGGGCCATTTATGTGATAGATCTAGCTACGAACGAGGTCCGCCGGCTTACCGATGAGAAGACGAACGCGATCGCCCCGGCCTGGTCACCCGATGGGAAGCGGCTCACTTTCAGTTCCGATCGGAGCGGTCAGTGGGAGATCTACCTGATGGAAGCCGATGGCTCGAATGTCCGGCCCCTCACGGCGGGTAAGTGAGGACTTGCCCCCTCTCCGACCCTTGGGGTATAAACTGGTCGAGGTGAACTGATGATCCCTCTGCGGGACTACCGTCCGAGCGGAACGATCCCTTATATGACCCTCCTACTAATCATCGCCAACGGGCTGGTCTTCCTCTACCAACAATTCCTCGGCTCACAGGTCGTAGCCACGCCGTTCGGGCGGGTCACCAAAGAGGAGTTGTTCATCCTCACCTACGGGCTCCGGCCCTATGAGTTCCTCAACGGGGCCGACCTCTGGCCCGCCGGCCCTGAACCCATCTGGATCGGGCTCTTCACCTCGATGTTCCTCCACGGCGGGATCGCCCATATCCTCGGGAACATGCTCTACCTCTGGATCTTCGGGGACAATGTCGAGGGAGCGATGGGCCACTTCAAGTTCCTGATCTTCTACCTGGTCTGCGGGGCGATCGCGGCCCTCGCCCAGGTGGCGATCAGCACCAAGAGCACCACCCCGATCATCGGGGCGAGCGGGGCGATCGCCGGCGTGCTCGGGGCATATCTGATGCTCTTCCCCTACTCCCGGATCCTCACGCTGGTCTTCTTTTTCTTCTTCATCCGGCTCGTCGCCCTCCCCGCGATGCTCATCCTCGGCCTCTGGTTCATTTATCAGTTGCTCCTCGCCCCCACGGGCCTCGGCCCAGGGGGTGGAGTGGCCTTCTTCGCCCATATCGGGGGGTTCCTCGCCGGGGCCCTGCTCGTTTACATCTTCAAGAAAAGCTCGGTCGAGGTCCAGCTCTTCCGCCGCCGGTATTATTGATCACCCCAACGAGGGATGGCAGCCGTCCCGAGCGCGCCCCTCCCGTTTGGATCGGCCCTCCCTTCCAGAGGTGACGGACTCCGGGCAGGTTATAATGAACGATGGACGGGCGCCCAAACTCCACAAATAGGGGGTGAGAGATCGGTTATCGGGTGGAGGGAGCTGGGCTGCAATCCACGTCCTCACTTGGTGAAGCCACCGCTTGAGCGGTGGCTTCCGCTTTCGGGCTTTCGGACTGGAAGGGCAGGTCAGAGGGTGTAATCCCCCTCGTGGGCCACCTCGAGGAAGGCCGCGACCAGGTCGATCGCCCCTTGGATGTCGCCCTTATGGGCCATCTCCACCACGGTATGGACATTCCTGGTCGGGACGGAGACCGTGGCCGCGGCCACCCCTTCCTTCGTCAACTGCAAGGCCCCGGCATCGGTCCCGCCGCGGGGGAGGATCTCCAACTGGTATTTGATCCCATTCCCCTCCGCCAGCTCGACTAGCCGGCGGACGAGCTTGGGGTTGGAGATCGAAGCGGCGTCCTTCAGCTTGATCGCCACACCCTGGCCGAGCTTGGTGATCTGCTCCGCCTCGTTCACCCCGGGGACATCGCAGGCGAGGGTCACATCGAGGGCGATGGCCACATCGGGTGAGACCTCGAACCCCGAGACCTTCGCCCCGCGGAGGCCCACCTCCTCTTGGGTTGTGGCGACTACATAGATATCGCACTGATGGTCCCGGACCTTCCGGAGGGCCTCGATCATCACATAGATCCCGACCCGATCATCGAGGGCCTTCCCCGAGACGACCTCCCCGAACTCGACGAACTCTTGTCGCATTGTCACGGTGTCCCCGACTCGGACCAGCCGCTTCACCTCCTCCGCCGGGAGCCCGAGGTCGATGAAGAGGTCCTTGATCTCGACCGGCTTCTTCTTCTCTTCCTCGGTGAGGATGTGGACCGGCTTGGCCCCGATCGTCCCCAAAAGGTCGCCCGAGGAGGTGTGGACCACCACCCTCTCGGCCAGGAGAACTCGCGGGTCGAACCCCCCGAGCGGCTCGATCCTCAGGAAGCCCTCCTTCTCGATGTGCCGGACGAGGAAGCCGATCTCGTCCATGTGGGCCGCGAGCATCACCTTCTTCTTATTCTTGCTCTTGCCTGACCCGCGCTTCAGCCCCACGACATTCCCTAGGACATCGGTCCGGAGCTCATCGACGAGCCCTTCTAGCTCCGCCTTCACTAAGCCGCGGATCTCCTCCTCATAGCCGGGGACGCCCGCGGCCTCCGAGAGCTTCCGCAGTAATTCCATGGTCAAGTCATTCCTCCTCAAGAGGAGGTATATCCCATCCCTGCTTGCCTAGTCAAGCTGGCCGAGTGAGCCCGGGCCGCTCCTAGCCCTTGAACGGCCAGAGGTGGTTGTGGTAGATTTTGGGAAGCCTATCGAACCGAAGAGGAGGTGGCCCGATGGCGATCAGGGCTTATGTTCTGCTCCGCGTCGAGGCGGGGAAGCTCAACTCGGTCATCTCTGCTATCTCCAAGCTCCCGGAGGTGAAGGAGGCCTACCCGATCACCGGGGATTACGATGCGATCGTGAGCATCGAGGTCGAGAATGTGGCCGACATCCGCGAAGTGGTGGCGACGAAGATCCACAAGATCGACGGCGTGAAGGAGACGAGCACGCATATTGCCTTCAAGTAAGCTCCTGGTCCCCTGGCTGGCTCTGGTGCTCCTACTCCTCTTGGGCCAGGCCAGCCGAGGGGAGGTGGAACTGGGGCAGGGGAGCCGGGCACTGGCGCGGGGCGGGGCCTGTGTCGCCTGGGCTGACGATGGCACGGCGGGAGCCTGCAATCCCGCCGGCCCGGCCTTGCTCGAGGGTCTGCACCTTCTATTCGGGCTGGCACCGCATGATCATGACGGAGAGAGGCTCCTCTGCGGCTCCGCCCGTTGGGGAGCCCTCGGCCTCAGCGGGGCCTGGGCGGCCAGCGGGGCCGAGGCGCTCTGGGCCGGGGCGGTCGCTTTCCGCTCTCGCGAGGGGTTCGCCCTCGGGCTCGGGCTGCGCTCCTATGAGCAAGGTCCCGGGGAGGCCAAGCTCGGGCTCGATCTGGGGGCCATCTTCAGCGCCGGCCCATCGCTCTCTATCGGTCTGACCTTGAGGAACCCCTCGGCCCCCCGCAGCGATGAGCCACTCACTCGGGTGGGCGCGCGGCTCGGCCTGGGTTGGCTCCAAAGCGGAGGGGAATTGGCCCTCTCGCCCAGTGGGCTAATACAGCTTGCTTGGGGAGCGGAGGCGGCCTTTCTCAAGCCGGTGGTCCTCCGACTCGGCTATGGAGGCGGGCGGTGGGCCGTGGGATTGGGGTTCGAGTCCAGCCGGCTGAATGCCGACTTCGCCGTCGTCTTGGCCGAAGGAGCCCTCATTTGGATGTTCTCCACGGAAGTAATTCTCTTTCGGGAGGAGGTGAGAGAGTGATCCCGGAGTCCTTACAGTTGGAGCCCTTCTGCCCCATCTGCGATAAGTTCCTCTATGACCCCGAGACGGAGTATCCCCATATCTGCGGGAAGCACCTGATCGATGAGGATCTGAAGAGGTTCTTCGAGAAGATCGTCGCGGCGATCAATACCATCATCTCGGAGGTCGAGGCCCTCGAGGGGGGAGAGGAGGTCCAGTTCGGTGGCGAAGAGAGCTAAGCCCCTACTTGTCGGACTGCTTCTTGGCTCCGTTCTTTTGGTGAGCTGGCCTAGGGCCCTCTCGAGTCTAGGTCCTTTCCCTTACTATCGGCTCTGGCTCGAGGTCAGCTTCGGCATCGGCGGGGCTGATCCGGAGTTCACTGGCCACGAGCAGCTAGAATATGTCAATACCGAAGGCCAGGCGCTGGAGGAGCTATATCTCCGGCTCTACCCTAACGGCGGGCTGACCTACGGGTCGGGAAGCCTCACGATCACTGCTGCTAAAGTCAACGGCACGATGACCGAGCTGGCCATCGAGGCTAACGGGACGGCCGTCCGGGTCCCGTTGGAGAAGCCGCTCCTGCCCGGAGAGAGCCTGGTCCTCGAGCTGGCCTTCACCGGGCGGGTGCCCCAGGGCTTCGCCAGCTCTAACGGCTCATCTTATGGGATCTACGATTACAGCGGCGGGATGCTCAAGCTCGCCAACTGGTTCCCCATCCTCGCGGCTTATGATGAGGCGGGCTGGCACCTCGACCCGTTCTACAATTGGGGCGATGCCGTCTACAGCGAGACGGCCAACTTCGAGGTCTGGATCACTGCCCCGGCGGAACAGGTCGTGGTCGCGAGCGGGACGGAGCTCGAGCAGATCGCGAACCCCGATGGGACGGTCACTCATCACTACACTGCTGAGCTGATGCGGGACTTCTTCGTGGCGATGAGCCCATACTTGGCGAGGCTGACAGCCCAGGTCGGGTCGACCCGGGTCAATTCCTACTACTTCGCAGGGGACGAGCTTGGAGGGCAGAAGGCCCTCGAGGTAGGAGCGAACGCCCTCGCCCTCTTCAATGAGCGGTTCGGGCTCTACCCCTTCCCCGAGCTGGACCTCCTCGAGACCTCTCTCCCTTGGGCTGGGGGAGTCGAATATCCCGGAGTGGTCTTGATCTCGGATAAGCTTTACGGCTCAGCGGAATACATGGCAAAGCAGGAGCTCCAGTTCGCGATGATCGTCTCCCACGAGGTGGCCCACCAGTGGTGGTATAGCCTGGTGGGGAACGATGTGATTCGCGAGCCTTGGCTCGATGAGGCCCTGGCGACCTACTCCTCTGGCATCTACGCCCAGGAATTCCTCGGCCCGCGGGCCTACCAGGACTTGCTCTCCGATTGGGAGGCCAACTGGAGGCGGGCGCGGGCCCAGGTCGAGGCCCCCATCACCGCTCCGCTCGACAGGTTCTATAACAACAGCATCTACTACGGGATCGTCTACTGCGGCGGAGCCCTCTTCTACGATGAGCTGCGGGCCTACCTGGGGGATGGGCCATTCTTCGCGGGGCTACAGGAATACTTCCGGCGGTTCGAGTATCAGGTGGCCAAGACTAACGAGCTGCTCGCGACCTTCGAGGAAGTCTCCGGACGGGAGCTCGATGAGCTCTACAATCGCTGGCTCTTCACTCCAGCGACGAGCCCCTCTCTCGTCGGTGAGGGGCTGATCGGCCGGTGAGGGGCGAATCGATCGTCACCGATATCGATAATACGATCTTACGGACCGAGCGGCGGCTCCGGAAGGTCCTGGAAGAGCTGGGCTGGGAGGAGCTCTTCCCCCAGATCCGTGCCCGCTACGATGGGGTGAAGGCCCTCCTCAGCCCGGAGGAACAGGACCGATTCTACGGGTTATTCCTCTCGGAGTGCTACCTCCATCTAGACGAGCCGCTCCCTGGGGCGGCCCAAGCGCTTCGCGCCCTGCAAGAGGCGGGCTATCGGATCATCTACCTCACCGGGCGGCATGATGCCCCCGGGGATTCGATGCGTCGAGGGACGGAGCTCTGGCTGGCGGAGCACGACTTCCCCCATCCGGGCGACGGCTCGACCCTCCTCTGGATGAAGCCCCGCCGGGGGCTGGATGACCGGCAGTTCAAGGAAGAGGCCTTGCAAGAGATCCTCAAGCTCGGCCCGGTCCGGGCCGGGATCGGCGACCGCCCGAGCGACATCGAGGCCTACCTCAGTCGCGGAATACCAGCGATCCTAGTGCGTGGCTCGCCGAGAGGCGAACCCCAGGGGAGTGGACCGCGAGGAGCGCCCCTCGGAGGTGGCCTGGCTCCGTGGGATAGGCTACAAGAGGTCGAGGCCAGGGCGAAGGTCGTCCATGACTGGACGGAGCTTTTGGCCCTGCTCCGGGGCTCGAGCTGAAGCCAGAGCCAGGAGCGTCCCTCAGTTGTCAGCCATAGCGGCGGGAGTTTATAATAAAAACAGCGCCCGAGATTAAAAGAGGAGGTGGTGACGGGTGCGGTCACTAACGGTCAAGCTGGTGTTGGTGGTAGCGCTGGTAGCGCTACTCGGGGTGGGGCTCTCCACGAGCCTAGGCGGGGCGGCACAGCAGGCCCAGGTGGGGACGAAGGAGCGGCCGATCATCTGGCTCTTGCCCCCTTCAGTCCTTCCGGCGACGATCGAGGAGACCGGGAAGGCTATCGCGGAAGACCTCTATGAGATGACCGG
>JAPWVC010000028.1 GCA_028275195.1 Candidatus Acetothermia bacterium | reverse complement strand
AAGATAGAGCTGATTGGAACAGGGATATCTCCCACAAGCCGGGGCCCCCGCCACTCTTCCCCTCTCCCGGCTTGCTCCAGCTCGACCGGGTCGGAGACTTGCTCCTCAGATCTGATCTGTTCAAATCAGTAAAGAGGTGGGAAGATGGCCCCTCCTCGCATGCGGGCGGCCGATTTGCCCCCTCCTCCCCTTAAGGCCTATAATCTTTTTAGCCATCTTTGCCGGCTGGAAAGGAGGCCGATGATGGCGGAGAAGGGGAAAGGGGGAGAGAAGCGGCATCGGGCCAGCCGCCCGCTCGGGGCCCTGGGGAGGCTTACCATCTCGGACGAGGTCTTCGCCGCGATCGCTGAGAGAGCGGTGGCTGAGGTCCAGAGGGGAGGCCTGCCGGGCCCGGCGGTCTTGCTCATCGGCGGTCGGGGGAAGGGGGTAGAGGCGCGGCTCGAGGACGATGAGACTGTCCGGTTCAGCCTCCGTGTCTCCTTCCCCTATGGCGAGCCGATCCCTCTCCTCTCTCAGGAGGTCCAGGAGCGGGTGGCCGCCCGAGTGGGGGAGATGACCGGCCTGCGGGTGAGCGCGGTCGATGTCTATATCCAAGAGATCCGGCTCCCGCTGGAAGAGGAGCTGGCCGGGGCGGAAGCTGGGACCTAGGCCCGGGCCAGCCAGGGGCCCTTGCCTTCCCCGGGGGAGTGTGCTATAATGAACGGTGCGAGCGGGTGTAGTTCAGTGGTAGAGCGCCAGCTTCCCAAGCTGGATGTCGCGGGTTCGAATCCCGTCACCCGCTCCAATCTTTTTATGCCACCTCAATCGAGGTAGTCCGATGAAGTCCCTCTTCGATTTCGAGCGCGAGCCGGAGCCAGAGCTGAGCCGGCTCGATTTCCCCGGCCTGGTCGAGCTGATGAGCAACTGCCAGCGCTGCCGGCTCAAGGAGAGCCGGAGCCGGGTCGTCCCCGGGGAGGGGCCGGTCCCGGCCGAGCTGGTCTTCATCGGTGAGGGGCCGGGGGAGGTGGAGGACCAGACCGGGCGGCCGTTCGTCGGCCCAGCCGGCCAACTTCTGGACAAGATCCTAGACTCGGCGGGGCTGAGGCGCGAAGAGGTTTATATCACGAATATGGTCAAGTGCCGCCCCCCGCTCAATCGGACCCCAAGGCAAGATGAGGTCGAGGCCTGCTGGCCTTATCTTGAGGCCCAGCTCCGCCTCCTTGCGCCCAAGATCATCGTCCCCTTGGGGAATGTCCCGGCCCAGTTCTTCCTCAAGACGAGCGAGAGGATCAGCTCCCTGCGCGGGCAGTTCTTCAAGTGGCGGGGGATCGAGGTCTTCCCGATGTTTCACCCCTCCTACCTCTTGCGGAACCCCGCGAAGGGGAAGGGGAGCCCGAAATACCTCACCTGGCAGGACATCCAAGCGGTGAAGGAGCGGCTCGATGAGCTCCGCAGATCTGCCCAAGGTTGAGGCGGCCTTGGAGGAGGCGGAGCGGCTCCGCCAAGCGGGCCGCTACCAAGAGGGGATCGCGCTGCTCCTCCAGGCCCTAAAATCCGGGGCCGAAGAGGTCAAGATCTACTTCCGTTTGGGGAACATCTACTTCGATGCCGGGGACCTCGCCCGGGCCGAAGCGGCCTACAAGCGGGCGATCGCACTCGACCCGGACCACGCGAGCGCTCATCACAACCTGGCGGTGGTCTACCGGAGGCAGGGGCGGATCGGGGACTACATCAAGCAGAGGAAGCTGGCCCTCAAGGTCGCGGCCCGCCAGCCGGTCCGGCTCTCGCCCGAGCAGGAGAGGGCCGCCCGCCGCCTGGCGTTGAAGCTCCTCCTCTTCGGGCTCGGACTGCTCGGGCTGCTCATCCTGGCCGTTTATCTCTTGAGCCGCTAACCGACCAAGCGAGGCTAGCCCTAGGCTTGCCGAGCCCGGACCAGCCGGACGAACCGCCTCTTCCCCACCCTCAAGACCGCACCATCCTTGATGGAGATCGGCTCGAGCCCGCGGACCAGCTCGCCATCGAGCTCGACCCCGCCCTGGTCGATCAGCCTCCGGGCCTCGCTTCGGCTCCCGACCAGCCCGGCCTGGACCAGAAGGTCGATCGGAGAGACCGCCTCCCTCGCTATAGTGAAGGTCGGGAGTTCTTCGGGGAGCTCCTTCCGCTGGAAGACCCGGACGAACTCCTCCTCGGCCTGGGCGGCGGCCTCCGGGGAGTGGAATTGGGCTACGATCTCCCGCGCCAGGCGCATCTTCAGGTCCCGGGGGTTCAGCCCCTTCCAGCCCATGGCCAGGGCCTGTTCCATTGCGGCCAGCTCCTCTTCGGGCGTCTCCGTGAGCAGGGCAAAGTATTGGGGCATCACATGGTCCGGGAGGGCCATGATCTTCCCGAACATCTCCTTCGGCGGCTCGGCCAGCCCGATGTAGTTCCCCCTGGACTGGCTCATCGCCCGCTCACCGTCCGTCCCGATCAAGAGCGGCATGGTCAGGATCACTTGGGGCTCCTGGCCGAAGGCCTCCTGGATCGCCCGCCCGATGAGGAAGTTGAACCGCTGGTCCTCCCCTCCGAGCTCGACATCCGCTTTTATAGCCACGGAGTCGTAGGCCTGGGCCAGGGGATACAAGAACTCCATGATCGTGATCGGGAGGCCTTGCTTGAACCGGAGGGCGAAGTCGTCCCGCTCGAGCATCCTTGCGACGGTATATTTCGCGGCGAGGCGGATCACATCCTCGAAGGACAGCTTCCCCAGCCATTCGGAGTTGTAGTGGATCTCGGTCCTCTCCGGGTCGAGGATCTTGTAGGCCTGCTCGACATAGCCAGCCATATTCCGCTCGATCTCCTCTTTGGACATGGGCGGGCGAGTCGAGGTCCGCCCGGAGGGGTCCCCGATCAGGCGGGTGAAGTCTCCGACGATCAGGACCGCAGTATGGCCGAACTCCTGGAACTGCCGGAGCTTCCTTAGGACCACGGCATGGCCGAGGGTGAGCTGCGGGGCGGAGGGGTCGATCCCCAGCTTCACCCGCAGGGGCCGGCCCTCCTCGAGCTTCTGGCGGAGCTCCTCCTCCGGGAGGAGGGTCGCCACCCCCCTCTTCAGTTGCGCCATTTGCCTCTCAAGCTCCATCTCCATCATACTTTCACCACCGAGGCCACCGTATCCCCCGGCTCGAGGTCGATCAACTTCACCCCCTGAGCATAGCGGCCGACGACCCGGATCGAGTCCGCCCCGATCCGGATCGTCTTCCCCAAAGTAGTGGTGATGAGGAGCTCATCCTTCTCCCCGACCTGCTCCAGGGCCACGACCTTCCCGGTCCTGGGGCTCACCTTGATCCCCAGGACCCCCTTCCGACCTCGCCTCCGGCGGGGGAACTCCCCCAGGGGGGTCCTCTTCCCAAAGCCCCTCTCCGTCACGAAGAGGAGCATCCCCTGATCCTGCTCGCCCGGTTGGAGGAGGACCAGCCCGACGACTCGGTCCCCGGGCTCGAGCCGCATCCCGATCACGCCTTTTGAGGGACGGGAGGAGAGACGGACCTCCCGCTCGAGGAAGCGGATCGTCCAGCCACGCTCGGTGGCCAGGAGGACCTCCCCCTGGCCGGGGGAGACGGCCACCTGGACGATCTGGTCGTCCGCGCCCGCCCGGATGGCGGTGATCCCCTTAGTGTGGGCACCATAGTAGTTCCGCAGGGGGTTGCAGATGATCATCCCCCGGGCGGTCGCGAGGAGGCAATAGCGGCGATCTTGGGGGTCGAGCCCCTTGAGCGGGAGGAGGGCCACGATCCGCTCGTTATGGCCCAACTCGAGCGAGCCGCGGAGGTTCTCCCCACGGGCGTCCCTCCTTAGGGAGGGGAGCTGGAAGGCCCTCAGCTTATAGACTTTATGGGCATCGGTGAAGAAGAGGACCCAGTCACGGCTGTTGGCGGTGAAGATCCCCCT
The DNA here is from genome assembly GCA_028275195.1 of Candidatus Acetothermia bacterium. Classification (GTDB taxonomy): domain Bacteria; phylum Bipolaricaulota; class Bipolaricaulia; order RBG-16-55-9; family JANLFV01; genus JANLFV01. Next base: position 8,997 of record JAPWVC010000028.1, on the reverse strand, counting down.
CAAGCGGTCCCCCTCGCGGAGCCTCATCCCGATCACGCCCTTCCCGCCGCGGTTCTGCCGCCGATAGAGGTCCTCCCGCGGGGCATTGATATACCCCTGCTCGGTGATCGTCACTAAAAGGTCCTCATCGGGGATCAGTTCCTCCAGCTCGAGCGGGGCCGGCTCCTCTAGGTCGAGGACCAGCTCCGTCCGCCGCGGATCGCTGTAGCGCCCCTTGAGCTCGAGCAGCTCGGCCTCGATCACCCCATCGAGCCGGGCTGGGTCCCCCAAGATCTCCCGGTATTCGGCGATCTCTCGCTCCTTCTCCGCGAACTCCTCCGCCAGCTTCTCTCGCTCCAGGGCGGTGAAAGAGCGCAAGCGGAGCTTGAGGATCTCCTCGGCCTGGATGGGGGAGAGCTCGAGCTCCTCCTGGAGGATAGCTTGGGCCGCCTCAGGGTCCTTGGCAGCGCTGATCCACTCTACCACCTCGGCCCGCCGCTCCAGGGCCTTGAGGAAGCCTTGAAGGATATGGGCCCTCCTCTCAGCCTCCCGCAAGCGGTGCTCCGTCCGGCGGCGGACGACCTCTCGTCGGAAGGAGAGGAACTGCTCCAAAAGCTCCTTGAGGGAGAGCCGGCGGGGCTGGTTCCCCACGATCACGAGGAAGTTTGCCCCGAAGGTCCACTCCAGCGGGGTGGACTTGTAGAGCTTGGTGAGGACGGCCTTGGGGTTGGCCCCTCGCTTCAGCTCGATCACGATCCTCAAGCCCTCCCGGTCGGACTCGTCCCGCAGGTCCGCGATCTCCCCAAGCTCGCCCTCCCGGACCTTCCGCGCGATCGCCTCGAGGAGGGTCGACTTCCGGACCTGGAAGGGGATCTCACTGACGATGATCCGGTCCTCTTCCACTTGGGCCCGGGCCCGGACGGTGATCTGCCCGCTCCCGGTCCGGTAGGCCTGGAGGACCCCCTCCCGCCCCACGATCAGCCCACCGGTGGGGAAGTCCGGGCCGGTGATGTATTCCAGCAATTCCTCCAGCGGGGCCTGGGGGTTCCGCAAGAGATGGATGAGCCCGTCGATGATCTCCCCGAGGTTGTGCGGCGGGATCTGGGTGGTCATCCCGACCGCGATCCCCCAGGAGCCGTTCAACAGGAGGTTCGGGAGCCTGGCGGGGAGGACGAGCGGCTCCTCCAGAGAATCGTCGAAGTTCGGGCCCCAGTCGACCGTCTCCTCCTCGATCTCCGCGAGGAGCTCCTCACTAATAGCGGATAATCTGGCTTCGGTATATCTCATCGCCGCGGGCTCATCCCCGTCGATGCTCCCGAAGTTCCCCTGCCCATCGATCAAGGGGTAGCGGAAGGCGAAGCCTTGGGCCATATTCACTAAAGCGTCATAGATCGCTTGGTCCCCATGGGGATGGAACTTCCCCATCACCTCCCCGACGATCCTCGCCGACTTGCGATGCGGCTTGTCCGAGCCGAGCCCGAGCTTATACATCCCGTATAAGATCCGGCGCTGGACCGGCTTGAGCCCATCCCGGACATCGGGGATCGCCCGCCCGAGGATGACGCTCATGGCGTAGTTGATGTAAGACTCCCGCATCTCGTCTTCGATATAGGTCAGCTCTACCCTCTCCATCCCGGACTCCTTCAAGAGTTTGGCTGCTCAAATGATAACTTCCTCCGCCGGGGAAAGCAAAACCCGGCCTCGCCACCGCCGCTTTCCGCTTCCACCGGTTTTTCACCCCCCTTCCATTCCCTTTCCACAGGCGAGGGGCTAGACTCTGATCAGACCTAGGATGGCGAGAACTCCCTTAGACATTCTCCGGGCCGCCGAAGGTCGAGGGTCGGCGGCCTAAAAGAAGATGAACTAGGGCGGTTGTCCGTGAAAGCGGGAACGGTGGTGGTAGAAGGCAACCGCCCTAGCTCATTTATAATTCTGGACTTTTGTCCCGAGCCCGTCAAATCCGACGGGAACCCAGGCTTCCCGATCCCAAGCTGAGCCCGGCCTTGGTCGGGGAGACTGGATTCGAACCAGCGGCCTCCTGCTCCCAAAGCAGGCGCGCTACCAGGCTGCGCCACTCCCCGCCAGGTCTATTATACCAGGTCGGACGAGGAGGAGTTGCTCGCTCCCCTCACTACCGCTAAAATTGGAGCAACGGATAAGGCAAAGGGGCGAGCGAGCTTGGGCTGCTATCTCGGTCTCACCAGTGGGGCATCTTCATCTAGATGAGCTATTCTCTTGGCCGGGCCTTCCGGCCCGCCACAGACCCGGCATGGGCTCGGGCCTGAGCCCGTGCTCGCTCGCGCTAGGTCCTGGCCGGGGCAGTTGGGCTGAAGAAAGGAGAATGAATGAAAGGGGGCCCTCAAGCGGAGATGAAGGTCAACGACAGGCTGAAGCGAGTCGTGTTCGGTGAGAAGGAGCTCCAGCGGCGGATCAGGGAGCTCGGGGCCGAGATCACCCGGGACTATAAGGCTATTGGCGGGGAGCGCCCGCCCCTGGCGGTCGGGCTCCTCCGCGGGGTGGTGATCTTCCTCGCCGACCTAGTCCGGGCGATCGAGCTCCCGCTCGAGTTCGACTTCATCACCGTCTCGAGCTACAGGGCCGCGGACTCCCCGGGCGAGCTTGTGCTCCTCAAGGACCTGGTCGATCCGGTCGAGGGGCGGGATGTGCTCCTCATCGAGGACATTGTAGACACGGGAAGGACGCTCAAATTCATCCAGGAGGCGATCCGAGCCCGCTCGCCGCGGAGCCTCCGGACCTGCTGCCTCATCGACAAGACCCCCCGGAGGGAGGTGGAGGTCCAGCTCGACTATGTCGGCTTCCGGCTCGAGGAGAACGAGTTCCTCGTGGGCTATGGCCTCGACTACGCCGGGCTCTACCGGAACCTCCCTTACATCGCCGCCTTGAAGACGAAGTAGGCGCCTCCGATGCCGATCAGGACTTGCGTCGGCTGCCGGGCCGAGCGGGAGAAGGCGGAGCTGATCCGCCTCGTCCATTATGAGGGCCAGGTGGTGGTCGACTACCAGGCGAAGCTCCCCGGGAGGGCAGCCTATGTCTGCCCCAGGCGCGCCTGCATCAAGGAGGCGATGAAGCGCGGGCGGCTCGCCAGAGCCCTGAAGAGCGAGCAGCCCCTAGAGTGCGATGATCTCCCGGAGAAGATCGCCGAGGCGATCAAGGCCCAGATCCTAGCCCTCCTCGGGCTCGCGGCAAAGGCGGGGAAGCTCGTCTCCGGCTGGAACAGCGTCCGGGCAGCCAAGGGGAGATTGGCGCTGGTCCTGATCGCCGCGGACGCCTCGGAGAATGCCCGGGAGAAGTTCGCAGGCGCTACCCAGCTCTGGCTCACCAAGGAGGAGCTAGGGCGGGCGATCGGGAAGCTTCCAAGGAGCGTGCTCGGCCTCCTGGACGAGCGGCTGGCGGAGAGGATCGCGCGTGAGCTCCAGAGATACGATGCGGTTAACCCTGGGGATCGAGACCTCCTGCGATGAGACGGCCGTGGCGGTCTTGAGAGGCGAGCGGGAGGTCCTCGCCAATGTCGTCTACTCCCAGGCCGACCTCCACAGCCGCTACGGGGGCGTGGTTCCGGAGATCGCCTCACGGAACCACTTGAGGAAGCTGCCCTTCATCCTCAAGGAGGCCCTCGAGCAAGCGGGGGTCGAGCCCTCCCAGCTCGACCTTGTGGGGGCGACCTTCGGGCCGGGGCTGGTGGGAGCCCTTCTCGTCGGCCTCTCCACGGCCAAGGGGCTGGCCTATGCTTTGGGGAAGCCGTTCGTGGGGGTCAACCACCTCGAGGCCCACCTCTTTGCCCATTACCTGGAGTATCCAGAGGCCGAGCCGCCGCTGCTGGCCCTCCTCGTCTCCGGAGGCCATACGAACCTGATCTACATCAAGGCTTGGGGGGACTACCAGACCCTTGGGGGGACGAGGGACGACGCTGCCGGGGAGGCCTTCGATAAGGTGGGGAAGCTCATCGGGATCGATTACCCCGCCGGGGCGAAGCTCGACCGCTTGGCCAAAGAGGGCGACCCCGAGGCGATCCCCCTCCCCAGGCCGATGCTCGATTCGGGCTATGACTTCAGCTTCGCCGGCCTGAAGACCGCGATGGCCTACTACCTCAAGAGCCATCGGGCCAAGCCGGAGGATGTGGCCGCCTCCTTCCAGCGAGCGGTCGTCGAGGTCCTCGTGGGGAAGACCCTCCGGGCCGCGGCCGAGCTCGGGGTAAAGAGGCTCGCGGTCGTCGGCGGAGTGGCGGCCAACTCCGAGCTGAGGGCGAGGTTCCAGGCCGAGGCAGGGGCCGCGGGCTTGGAGGTCTACTTCCCCTCGATCATCTTGTGCACCGACAATGCGGCGATGGTGGCCGCCGCCGCGCGGTTCAGGCACGAAGAGCTGGGCCAGGCGGACCCCTTAACGCTCTCGCCCGAGCCGGGGCTCCGCCTCTGATCTGGCGCTAGAGCTCGATCGTCTGGATCCCGAGGAGCCTGTTGAGCTCGCCCAGCTCGACTCGATGGTCTCCGTAGATCATCACATGGTGGTTTCCTGAAGTCCGATGGGCGAGCTCTCTGGCCGAGCCATCGAGCTTTATCCTCACGGCCATTCGGCAGTAACCGGGGAGGTCGCGACAGTCGAGGATCTTCCCTCTTGCGAGGAGCATCGACCGGAGGTCGCCGCTCAAGCGGCAGATGGTGACCTCCCTTCCGGGCTCGAGCTCGACGAAGGCACTCACGCTCCCCGGGGCCTTGCCCCAATGCTGGTCCCGCAATGTGTAGGGCAGCGGAGGCGAAAGGTAGCCAGCCATCCTCCGCGGGGCCACGCAGTGGCTGAGCGTGATCGTCCCATCTTGGAGATCGACGAAGATGTTCCCCATGAAGCTCGGCTTGCCCAAGAGATGGTGGACCATCACCATCGCCAGGAGGGAGAGGATGTCCGCCTCACAGGCCGCGGGGAGGCCCTCGTCCCGCAGAGCCATGTAGGCCAGGCAGGGGACGGGGAGGGGATCGTCCCCATAAGCCATGGTCAGCCCCTGGGCCTCCTTCTCCGCCAACAGGTCCCGCATCGCCAGGTAGAGCCGCGCGACCACCCTTAGGTCCTCATCGGTCGACTCGAGCACCCTCTCTGCCCCGGCCCGCCAGCTCTCGGCCAGGCTCGCGGCCCTCGCGCCGTCTATGGCCTCCCACCTCTTGATCAGCTCGGCGCTCGGGAGATACTCGAGCTCTAGCCCGAGCCTGGCCCTTATCGCCTCGGCCCCGCCGGAGACGCGGCAGATCCACCTCTCCCAGTGAGGGTAATCGGCGTTCAAGATCAGGAGCCTGGTGTTCGCGAGCCTCTTCTTGGCTGCTAGGAGCCTCAGGCGGAAGGCGATGTCCTGATAGTCCACGGCCACCCAGGTCTCCGCCCCGGCCCTGGGGTAGAGATACTCGAGCGCGTCCAGGGCAAGCCTGACCCGGCCTTCTCCGCCGAAGATGATCAGCGGCTTCCCCTGCTCCGCGACCTTGAGGACGCAATCCCCGAGCCCCAGGTGGGGCTTGTAGATGAGGATTGCATCCGCCTCGGCCGCGGCGGCCGGGAAGGCCTCGAGGTCCGCGATGGACCGGGCCAGGCTCGAATCGAGGAGCTGGACCTCCGGCCCGAGGCCCCCCTTGAGGCCCTCGATGAAGCTGGCGAGCTGGGCCTCCTCGAGCCTCTCCTCACGGCAGACTACGACCGGAAGGACCTTGAGAGCCGGGCCATCCCTCTCGCTCATCTGAACCCCCTCTAAGTCGGCAAGGGCCTCCTCGCTCACCGAGCTCCGGCCTCGCCTGCTACTAGATTGTGATTTTCCCAACTAATCCGTCAAGTCCGCCGCGGGCTCGACATGGACCAGGACCTGTTCCAACCCCGGAATTCGCTCTTTCAGGCCGACCTCCAACTCGCCCGAGGCACGGTGGACCTCCTCCAGGGTGAGCAGCCCGTCGAAGAGGCAGTGGAGCGAGACGAAGAGCCGCCCCTCGGCCTCGCGGGCGCGGATCTCGTGGCAGTCCCGCAGCCCGGGGATGCGCGGGACCAGCTCGGCGAGCGCGGCCTCGATGCGCGGGAGCGCTTGGGGCGCCTCGCGGCCCCGGCTCGTCCGCTCGCTCCTCGGCTCGATGTGGGTGGCGATCTCGGCGATCCCGGGGACCTGAGTCCGGACTGCCTCCTCCAGCTCGCTCGCCAACTGGTGGGCTTCCTTCAGCCGGAGCCGGTCGTCGACCTCCAGGTGGAGGTTCGCATAGAGCCGGCCCTTGACCTCGTGGACTCGGAGGTCGTGGACCGCCAGGCCGCTAGCATTGGCGATCGCCCGGATCCGGTCGACCGCCGTCTCGGCCTCCCCGCGGGCCGGCTCGATGTGGATCACTAGGTCAGCGTTGGGGACGATCTCCTGAACTCGCTCCTCCACGGCCGCGCTGATCGCATGGGCCCTCTCCAAAGGGAGGCTCCGCTCGAGCTCGAGGGTCATATCCACGAAGACCGCCGGGCCGGCCCGCCGGACCCGGAGGCGCCGGCAGGCATGGACTCCCTCGACTCCCTTAACCACGGCCTCGATCTTGCCGGGGAGGCCGCTGGGGGCCCGGTCGACGAGCACATCGACCGTCCGCCGCCCGAGCCGGTAGCTCGCCACGATCACGACCGCGGCCACGCCCAAGGCCGCGAGGGCGTCCGCGCGGGAGAAGAGGGCCCGCTGGCCGACCAGCTCGCCTAATCTGACGAGGACCAGACCGGCGATCACCGCTGCCGAGCTCCAGACATCGGTGCTGAAGTGGAGTGCGTCCGCTTCGAGCGCCTGGCTCCCGTGCCTCCGGGCGATGCGGTAGAGGGCCCGCGAGCGGGAGATATCGATGATGATGGAGATGCCCATGACCGCGAAGGCCCAGGCGTTCGCATCGATCTCCACCGTCTTGAAGGCGAGCCGCTGGATCGCCTCATAGACGATCCAAGAGCAGGTCAAGAGGAGGAGGAGCGTCTCAATGAGGGCGGAGAAGCTCTCGACCTTCCCGTGGCCGTAGAGGTGGTCGGCATCGGCCGGGCGGGCCGAGGCACGGACGGCGAGGAAGGTGATGAACGCTGCCACGAGGTCGAGCCCGGAGTGGGCGGCCTCGGAGAGGATCCCCAAGCTGCCGGTCAGCAGCCCCACCGCCAGCTTGAGGCCGGTGAGGAAGACGGCGGCCACCACCGAGCTGAGGGCCACGACGGCCTTCTCGCGTTCAGCGCGCTCCGAGTCCAAGTTCACAACCTCGCGTAGCTATCCGGCAAGCTGGAGCCCAAAGGCTCAAATTGCTCGCCCTTTCCTGGCTGGGTCCCTTCTCTCGCCTTCCAAAAAGTATAGCCTCCTCGGGGGCCAGAGTATCCAGCTTGAGCTTGATTATACGCTACAAGGCCTCCCTGATCCTCCGGGCCGTCTCGGGGAAGTCCTGCTCTCGGTAGGGGCTGCGGTGGCCGAGGCGGAGGCCGTCGCCCCGGTAGCGAGGGATGAGGTGGAGATGGAAGTGGAAGACCACTTGGCCCGCGACCGGGCCGTTCGACTGGAGGAGGTTGAGCCCCTCGGCCCCTAAGCCGGCCTTGATCGCCTTCGCGACCCGCTGGGCCGTGAGGGCCACAGCCTGCCAATCCCCCGGCGAGAGCTCGAAGAGGTCGGGATAATGGCCCTTCGGGATGACCAAGGTATGGCCGCGGCTCACGGGATTGATGTCGAGGAATGCGACCGTCCGGTCGTCCTCATAGACGATCTGGGCCGGGGCCTGGTGGCGGGCGATCTGGCAGAAGGGGCAATCCATCATCGGGATGGGGCCGCTCAGCTCAAGAGCTGCTCTAACCCCTTGAGGCGCCTCTCCGGCCCGATGGCCGTGAGGGAGAGCGGCTCGGAGAAGAGGAGCTCCGCGACTTCTTGGACCTCCTCCGCGGTGACCCCCTCGATCCGGGCGATCACATCCTCTATCGGCATATGGAGGTCGTAGAGCTCACCCAGGCCGAGCCGGACCATTCTCGCCTGGCTGCTCTCCAGCCCCAAGAGGAGGTTCCCCTTCAGCTTCTCCTTGGCCAGCCGGAGGCGCTCCTCACTGACCGGCTCGCGCCGGAACCGGGCGATCTCCTCCAGGGCGACCTCGACGGCTCGCGGGGCGTTCCGCGGCTCGGTCCCGATGTAGATGATGAACAGGCCGCTGTCCAGGTAATAATGGGGCATGCTGAAGACGGCATAGGCCAGGCCCAGCTCCTCGCGGATCCTCCGGAAGAGCTGGGAGCTCATCCCGCTCCCGAGGAGTGCGTTCAGGATCTCATAGGCGAACCGCTTCTCGGAGGCACGGGCCGGGCCCGCGACCCCTAGGCAGAGGTGGGCCTGCTTCGAGCTGTGGTCCTCGATGTGGAAGTGGCGCTGGAACTCCGGGGGGCACCGCTCGGGCGCGGCGGCCCCGCCGTGGGCATCGCCCAGCTTCGCCTGGGCTAGCTCAAGGAGCTTGGGGAACTCGATCCCCCCGACCCCAACGAGGACCATGTTCTTGGGAGTATAGAGTGCGAACTGCTCGAGGAGCTTCTCCCGGGAGAGGCCTTGGACCGTCTCCGCCCGGCCGAGGACCGAGCGAGTCAGGGGGTGATGGTCCTTCCAGCTCCGCTCGATGAAGAGATCGAAGATCTTCTCCTGGGGGTGGTCCTCGATCATCCTGATCTCTTCGAGGATCACCCCCTTCTCCCGCTCGATGTCCTCTTCCCGCAAGAGGGGGTTCTGGACCAGGTCCGCGAGGATGTCGAGGGCCTCCTCTAGGTGCTCGGAGAGGACGCTGATGTAGTAGACCGTATACTCCTCGTGGGTCGCGCCGTTGCTGGCCCCGCCGAGGGAGTCGATCTCCTCGGCGATCCTGTAGGCTGAGCGGCGGGTCGTCCCCTTGAAGAGCATATGCTCGAGGAAGTGGGCCGAACCGGCCCGTTCTTCCGGCTCGTCCCGGCTCCCGACGCGGACCCAGAGGCCCAAAGAGAGGGGTCGGCGGTCCCGCACCTCGGCGAGGACCACCAAGCCGT
>JAPWVC010000087.1 GCA_028275195.1 Candidatus Acetothermia bacterium | reverse complement strand
AGAGGACCTCGCGATAGCAGCCGGGATAGAGCTCCATTCCCATTTCGATTCGTCCTTTGGCCGATCCCAAGCCCGCCCGCTAGCCGCTCACCTTAGGCCCGGGCGGGAACGAAGTGGGTCAAGTGATCTTGATCTCGGGCCGCGCGAGCCGCTTGAGGTAGATCCGGCCGCGATCGTCGATCTTGAGGACCTTGACGGCCACGCGATCCCCGGGCTGGACGATGTCCTCGACTCGCTTTACATACCCATCGGAGAGCTCAGAGATGTGGATCAGTCCGACCTTATCGGTCTCGTCCAGCTCGACGAACGCCCCGAATTCGGCGATGTTCTTGACCGTCCCGGTCAGGGTGTCCCCGACTTTCACCTCTTTCGGCTTTGGCTCGGCCTTGGCCTTGATTTGAGTTGGAGTTGGAGCTGGAGCCGGCTTCGCCCGCGCTGCCCCTCCATCGTCCCGCCGGGTGCGGGCTTGAGCTTGGGCTTGCGCTGCCGGCGCGGGAGTGACGCGTGCGGCCGCCCGCCGCGGTCGGGGCGCGGCCTTGAGCTCCTCCCCTTCCTCGGGGATCCGGCGGAAGTCGGGCCGCCCCAGCTCGTTGATCCCGATCACCTCGACGGTGATCTCATCCCCGATCTTGACGACATCCTCGACCTTCTTCACATAGCCTTCCGCGAGGTCCGAGACATGGACCAAGCCGCGGACCCCGCTGGGGAGCTCGACGAAGGCCCCATAGCGCTCGATCCGCGTGACCTTCCCGCGGTAGCGCTTCCCGACCTCCAGTTCCTCAGTCAGCTCCTCGACAAGGGCGATCGCCCGCTCGACGGCCTGGCGGTTCGGGCCGGAGATCCGGACCGTCCCGTCGTCCTCGAGGTCGATCTCCGTCTCCGTCTGGTCGATGATCCGGCGGATCGTCCGCCCGCCGGGGCCGATCACCAGCCCGAGCTTATCGGGGTTGATGTGGATGACCTCTAGGACCGGTGCGTAAGGCGAGAGGCGCGGCCTCGGGGCGGGGAGGACCTCCTCCATCCGGTCGAGGACCGCCATGCGGGCCGCGTGGGCCCGCTCCAGGGCCTCCTCGAGCAGCTCCCGGGAGAGGCCGCCGGTCTTGACATCGAGCTGGAAGGCCGTCACGCCCTTCCTCGTCCCGGCCACCTTGAAGTCCATGTCCCCGAAGTGGTCCTCCATCCCCACGATGTCCGTGAGAATGAGCCGCTTGCTCCCCTCTTGGATCAGCCCGAGGGCGATCCCCGCCACGGGGGCCTTCAGCGGGACCCCGGCGTCCATCATCGCCAGTGAGGAGCTGCAGACGGTAGCCATCGAGCTCGAGCCATTCGACTCCAGGATCTCCGAGACGACCCGGATGATGTAGGGGAACTCCTCCTCGGTGGGGAGGACCGCCTGGAGGGCGTTCTCCGCGAGGTGGCCGTGGCCGATCTCCCTCCGCCCGGGCGGGCCCATCCTCCCCGCCTCCCCCACCGAATATGGCGGGAAGTTGTAGTGGAGCATGAACCGCTTCCGCCCCTCCTCGAGCATCCGGTCGATGATCTGCTCGTCCTGGCGGGTAGTCCCCAGGGTGCAAGTCCCCAGGGACTGGGTCTCGCCCCTTGTGAAGAGGGCCGAGCCGTGGACTCTGGGGAGGAGCCCGACCTCGATCTCGATCGGGCGGATCTCCTCAGGCCGGCGGTTGTCGATCCTCAGGCCGGTCTCAAGCGTCGTCCGCCGGACGAACTCCCGGAGGAGCTCCTCGAAGGCCGCGGCGAGGTCGTGAGTGAGCCGCTCCACCTCCTCGGCGGGAGGGGCCAGCTCCTCGAGCACCTTGGTGATCGCCTCCTCCTTGATCGTCTCGATCAGCTCCTCCCGGGCCAGCTTCCCTGGAGCGGCGCGGAGCTCGTGGAAGCGGTCCCCGATCACCCGGCTCAGCCGCTCCTTCAGCTCGCCCAGATCCGGGGTGGCGACCTCGAGCTTCTCCACCCCTGCCCGGGCGAGGAACTCCTCTTGCAGGGCGCAAAGCTCTCTAATATGGCGATGGGCGAACTCGATCGCCTCGATCACTTCCGCCTCGGGGAGCTCCTTCATCGACCCTTCGACCATCGTCACCGCCGTGGGAGTCCCGGCCACGACGATATCGAGGTCGCTCGCCTCCCGCTCCGCGGCCGTGGGGTTAGCGATCAATTGCCCATTGACCCGCCCGAGGCGGACGCCCGCGACCGGGGTGGTGAAGGGGATCGAGCTGGTGAGGAGGGCCGCGCTCGCCCCCAAAAGCCCGGCGATCTCCGGGGGATGGTCCTTGTCCGCCGAGAGGACTGTGACCACGACATGGACCTTCTCCATATAGCCCTGGGGGAAGAGCGGGCGGATCGGACGGTCGATGAGCCTGGCGCAGAGGACCGCCTCGTCTGAGGGCTTCCCTTCACGCTTGAAGAACCCCCCGGGGATCTTCCCCCCGGCGTAGAACTTCTCCTCATAGTCCACGACCAAGGGGAAGTAGTCCAGCTCCTCGGCCTCCCCACGCGTCGCCGTCGCCAAGACCTTCGTGTCCCCGAAGGTGACCAAGACCGCCCCATCGGCCTGGCGGGCCATCTTTCCCGCCTCGAGCCGGAAGGGAGCGGCACTCACTTCGATGATCTTCCCTAGCCTCATCATCTCAATAAGCCCCCGCTCAGCCACGGATCTCCAATCTCTCTAGCAACTCCCGATACTTCTGGGGGTCCTCCCTCTCCAGATACCGCAGGAGTCGCTTCCTCTGCCCGACCTTCTTCACCAGCCCCCGCTCGGAATGGAAGTCATGCTTGTGGACCTTCAAGTGCTCGGTGAGCTGGCGAATCTCGGCGGTGAGCAGGGCGATCTGGACCTCAGGCGAGCCGCTCTCGCCCGGTCGTCGCCCATACTCTGCCAGGATCTTTGCCTTCTCTTCCTTCGTCAGTCCCATCTGCTCCTCCTTATCTCCTTATACTTCTCGCTCAATTCCCGCACCCTAGCCTTCGCCTCGGCCTCATCGAAGGACTTGATCTCTCGGCCCTCCATGAGGACCTCCCCGGCCACGATCACCGTCTCCACATCAGCGGAGTTAAGGGCATAAGCCAGGTTCGAGGCGAGGTTATACTGCGGGGTAAGATGCGGTCCCTCGAGGTCCAGGATGATCAGGTCCGCGGCCATCCCCTCCCGGAGCGGGCCGACCCCCTCCAAGCCGAGCGCTTGGGCCCCATTGACCGTCGCCAATTTGAGGGCCTGCGGGGCCGGGAGGGCCGTGGGATCTCCCCCGACTTTAGCGAGGAGGGCCGCGAGCCTCAACTCCTCCCACATGTCCAGGTTATTGTTCGTCCCCGCCCCGTCAGTCCCCAGGGCGACATTCACGCCCGCAGCGAGGAGCCTCTGGACCGGCGCGATCCCCGAGCCGAGCTTCATATTGCTCGAGGGGTTGTGGACCACTTGGACCTTATTCTCCGCGAGGATCTCGATATCCCGATCGGAGAGGTGGACGCAATGTGCGGCTAGGACCGGTGCGGCGAAGACACCTAGGTCGGCGAGATACTCGACCGGGCTCTTCCCATGCCTAGCACGGGAGTCAGCTACCTCCTGAGCCGTCTCGGAGAGGTGGGTGTGGATCATAATCCCATGCTCTTGGGCCTCCTCGACCGCCCTTTGCCAGAGCCACTCCCCGCAGGTGTAAGGGGCATGGGGCGCGAGGGCTACGGTGATCCGGCCATCGGCCTGGCCGTGCCAGCGCTCGACCAGCTCCAGCCCTTTGGCCAGCTCCCGCTCCGCTCGCTCCCGGTCTGGGGCGATCATCCCGTAAGAGAGCTGGGCCCGGATCCCGCTCGCTTCCACCGCCCGGGCGACCTCGTCCATGTAGAAATACATATCAGCGAAGGCCGTCACCCCGCTCCGCAGGAGCTCCGCGATCCCCAAGAGCGAGGCCCAATAGACCTCTTTGGGCTCGAGGTGCCGCTCCGCCGGCCAGATCGCCTCCTCCAGCCACTCCCTCAAGGGGAGGTCGTCGGCGTAGCCGCGGAAGAGGACCATCGCCAGGTGCGTATGGGCATTGACTAGCCCGGGCATGACCAGCCGCCCCCGGCCCTCGATGACCCGGTCGAAGCGACCAACTTCCGCTTCGAGCTCGGAGGCCTCCCCGATCCGGGCGATCCGCCCCCCTTCGATCACAAGCGAGCGCTCCTCCACCGGTCCATCAGGGGTCGGGAGGAAGGCGAAGTCTTTGAGCAGGATCCGCGCCATTCTCATCCACTCTTTATCCGAAAGGCATTATATGAAAGAAGGCGAGCTGGCGCAACTCCCGAGCTGTTATCTCTGGATTGAATCAGGCCCACCAACGGCGATCCTTGAGCTGGCTTTATCCACCCACCGAGCTAGACCCGGGGTTGGGGGACTGAGGTCCAGCGGCGCTCTTCGGCCGAGCGGAGGACCGCATCCAGGACGGCCTGGGCCTGTGCCCCGTCGCGGAAGCTCGGGCTGGGAGTCCGCCCCGCCGCGATCGCCTCCAGAAGCTCCAGCACAGTATGAGTGAAGCTATGCTCATAGCCCAAGAGGTGCCCCGAAGGCCACCAGGCCCTGGCATAAGGATGATCCGGATCGGTAGCGATGATCTTCCGGAAGCCCCGGACATGGCCGGGCTCGTCCTCCGAGTAGAACCAGAGGGAGTTCAGCTCCTCCGCGTTCCAGAAGAGGCTCCCCCTCTCTCCGTTCACCTCGATATGGATGAAATTCCGCCTCCCGAGGGCCAGGCGCGTGGCCTCGAATACCCCGATGGCGCCGCTTGCGAAGCGGGCGAGGAAGGCTGCCGCATCGTCCACCGTCACCTTGCCCGAGCCCAGGCCGCTCCCTTCAGGGAGCGGCCGCTCCTTCACGAAGGTCTCGACCAGCCCCGCTACCTCGGCGAGCTCGCCGACCAGGAAGCGGGCTAGGTCGATGGCGTGCACGGCGATGTCCCCCAAGGCTCCCGAGCCAGCCCGCTCCTTTCGCATCCGCCAGAGGAGAGGGAAGGCGGGATCTTTGAGCCAGTCCTGGAGGTAAAGGGCCCGGAATTGGCGGACCTTCCCGACCATCCCCTCATCGATCAGCCGCTTGGCCAGTTGGATGGCGGGGAGGAACCGATAGTTGAAGCAGACCATGTGAGGAACTCCGGCCTTCTCCACGGCACGGAGCATCTCTTGGGCCTCGGGGAGGTCTCGCGCCAGGGGCTTCTCGCAGAAGACGGCCTTCCCGGCCTCCGCCGCGGCGAGGGCGATCGGGCCATGGAGATCATTGGGCGCGGCTATGTCCACCAGGTCAATCTCAGGGTCGGCGACGAGCTCGCGCCAGTCGGTCGTGTATCGCTCCCAGCCGAACCGGGCGGCGAACTCTCTCACTGCCCTTTCATCTCGGCCGCAGACGGCCTTCAGCCTTGGCTTAAGCGGGGGGTCAAAGAAGGCGCCCACCTGGCGGTAAGCATTGGAATGGGCCCGGCCCATGAACTTATAGCCGATCAGCCCGATCCGGATCTCTCTGGCCATGATGGCTAACCCTTCAATGAGCCGGCCAAGAGCC
>JAPWVC010000133.1 GCA_028275195.1 Candidatus Acetothermia bacterium | reverse complement strand
CGCCCGAGGAAGATGTAGACCAGGAGCGTGGGGAGGGCCGCGAGCAAGGCCCCGGCCATCTGGACATTCCACTCCACGATGAAGCTCCCGGCCAGGTTGTTCAAGGCCACCGTGACCGGCTGGACGAGCGGGTCTTGGGCGATCGTGACCGCGAAGAGGAAGTCGTTCCAGATCGAGGTGAACTGCCAGATCATCACCACCACGAACCCCGGCCAAGAGAGGGGAAGGATCACGCGCCGGTAGATCCCGAGGATCCCGGCCCCGTCGACCTTAGCTGCCTCCACGAGCTCGGTGGGAATGGTGGCATAATAGTTCCGGAAGATGAGGGTGGTGATCGGGATCCCGTAGACGATGTGAGTGAGGATCAGGCCGGGGATCGAGCCATAGAGCCCGAGCCTCATGAGGGTCTGGACCAACGGGATGAGCACGCTCTGGTAGGGGATGAACATCCCGAAGAGCATGAGGGTGAACAAGGTATTCGCCCCGCGGAACCGCCACTTGGTGAGCACATAGCCGTTGAGTGAGCCGAGCAGGGCCGAGCCCAATACGGCCGGGATCGTGATCATGAGGCTATTCCGGAGGTTCACCCCGATCCCCTCGAAGCCGAAGCCCCCGAAGAGGGCCTTCCGGAAGGCCTCGAGCGAGGGATTAGAGGGGAGCTCCCACATCCGGAAGGGGCTGGCCTCCGCGAAGCTCTTCAGCCCGGTAATCACCAAGACATAGACGGGGATGAGGTAGAAGACCGCGAAGGCGACCAACACAAAGTAGATCAAGATGCGCGCCCCTCTCGGCCTGCGAGCTCGAGCTGCGGTCATACCCGGGCCTCCCGACGGAGACTGTAAATGAGATAGGGGACGATGAGGAACGAGACCATCACGAGGAGGACGACCGCGATGGCCGCGCCGCGGGCGAAGCGGTTGGCATGGAAGGCCGATTCCCACATGAAGTAGGCCGGGACATCGCAACTGAAGCCAGTCCCCGGGCCGGTCATCGCTACAATCAGGTCATAGACCTTAAGAGAGATGTGCCCGAGGATGATCACCGCTCCTAAAGTGATCGGCCGGAGGAACGGCAGGACCACATGGCGATAGATCTGGAGCTCGCTCGCCCCGTCGACCCGCGCCGCCTCCCGGAGCTCCTCGGGGACGGACCTCAGCCCGGCCAAATACAGGGCCATCACATACCCGGACATCTGCCAGATGGCGGCGATGGCCACGGCGATGATCCCGATCTTCGGGTCGGTATACCATCCGGACTTGAGCGAGCCGAGCCCGAGCCAGTCGAGGAGCTGGTTGACCCCCGCGCTCCCCATCTGGGGCGAGCCGGGGTTGAGGAGCCAGCGCCAGACCACTCCCGTGACGATGAAGGAGAGGGACATGGGATAAAGATAGATCGTGCGGAAGACTCCCTCCCCCCTGATCCGCTGGTCCAAGAGTATCGCGAGGAGGAAGCCTAGCGCTAATGAGACAGCCACAAAGAGGGCAGTGAAGACCGCGAGGTTGCGCATGTCGATCTGGAAGCGGAAGTGGACGAAGAGCTCCAGGTAGTTGCGGAGCCCGACGATGGTATAGTCTGGCGAGAGCTTGTTCCAGTTGCTCAGCGAGACCAGGCCCGTCCAGCCGATGAAGCCGTAGACGAAGAGCCCGACGAGCAGCACAGAGGGGAGGAAGAGGAGGACCGGGATGATTCGCTCCCCGCGGAGCTGCTGCCACACCCGTAGCATCTAAACCTCCAGCCTAAAGTATATAGGGCAGCCCGACCCTTTACCGAGCCGGGCTGCCCTTTCTCGCTAGTGTGGCACGAGCTTACTTTAAGGCCGCCTGGGCCGCTGCCACTAGCGCGGCTTGAGCACCAGCGACATCCTTGGTGGCCAGGAAGTGATTGATGACATCCTTGAAGTCGGTCACCCAGGACTCGATGGCCGCGGCCCCATGGATGACGCTGGGAACGATCGCGTCCCTGGCCCAATCGTCCATGGCCGACTGGAGGTAGGGGTTGAACTGGGCCTTCTCCGCCGGGGTGATGTCGGTCCGGGCGGGGATTGAGCCCTTCCTCATGTTGAAGGCGATCTGGCCCTCCTTGGAGCCGCAGACGGCGAGCCAGATCGGGACATTGGCCGCATTCGGGGCGGCGATGGGGAAGGAGAAGGAGTCAGAGAGCGCGACATAGATCCCCTTCGTCCCCGGGGGCGGAGCCCAGCCGATGTCCACACCCTTAGCCATGAACCAGCCCATCGCCCAGTCGCCCATGATGTTCATTGCGCCCTTACCGGTAGCTAGGTATTCCAACACTGTGTCCCAAGTGTGGGCCGCATAGTCGGGGTTCACATAGTCGAGGATCCGCTTGAGGACATTGAGGGCATCGGTGACGCAAGCATCAGTCCAGGGGACCGCGCCGGTCCACAGGCCCCTGTATTTCTCAGCCCCGCATGTCCCGGCCAGGATGTCCTCGAAGGCGTGAGGGGCCTCCCAGCCCCCGGCGTTCCCCAAGGCGAGCGGGACAATCTTCTGATTCTTCAGGATTTCAGCTGCCTTGAAGAAATCGTCCCATGTCCATTGATCTATCGGCGGCATAGGTGGGTCAGGCCACTTAATCTTAAGCTCATCGATGATTTGCTTGTTATACCAGAGGACATTGGAGCGGTGGATGTTGACCGGGACGCCCCAGTAGTGGCCCTTATACCTGAGGAGATCGAGCAAGTCCTTG
>JAPWVC010000096.1 GCA_028275195.1 Candidatus Acetothermia bacterium | reverse complement strand
CCAGAGCGTATAGGTCATCCAGCGGCTTCAGGTATTTCTCCGGCTCGTAGCCCTCGACCTCCAGGCCAGCATGGAGCTGGAAGGTGTCAGGCGGGTTCCCGGCGATGATCCTCGGCTTGATCACAGCCCGGAAGACGAACCCAGCACCTCCGGCGATGGTGGCATTCACGATCTGGACATCAGGGGCCTCCCGCTTGTAGATCTCGAACAGGGCCGCCAATCCCTCCGCCTCCCCTCCTGCGGTCCACCAGCTCGCGACTACAAGTTGGCCTCCGCCGAACAGGCACTGCGGGAAGACCCGGGAATCGGGGTAACAGACCCACATGAACCTGTCGGCCCAGGCCTTGGTGGGGATCCAGAGCTTTGTCCCGGCCTTAATGGGGAGCTCGGGGTTCTCGATGAGGGCGAAAGATGGGTCTACAATATGCTTCCTGTTGGTGGCCCCCATCACGCCCGTCCAGTAGCCGGGGTCGCCGAAGAACTGTCGGGCCACATCCTTCAATGTGGTCTCCGCGGGAGCGACATACACCTGTCCCGGCTGAGCCAAGCTGAGGGCTATGGGCAGGAAGAGCGCCAATAGCCCTAACAACACTATCCGCTGCACGAGCCTAGAGCGGCGCATCTGACCTCCTTTCTTGGAAGGGAAAAGATTCAAACTTTTGGGGGTTGCTATCACCTCCTTCACGAGTAATTTAGCACAGCCCTAGACTGAAGTCAAGACCCCTCAAGTCCTCAAGGATTCAGCGGCCTCTCGAGCCAGGACGAGAGCGCCATACTCCACCGCCTCGGCCCCGAGCGGCGTCAGCCGGACCTCCGGCGGCGCGACGGTGAGGTGCTTAAGCATCTCTCGCCTCATCGGCTCGAGGATCTCGGGATGCTCCAGCGCCAAGGGCCCGCCGAGCGTGATGACTTGGGGATCGTAAGCATTGGCGATGTTCGCGAGGGCGATCCCGCCGTAATGACAGGCCTCCTCGATCACCTCCTGGGCCAGACGGTCGCCCGCCCCAGCGGCCTGGAAGACCAAAGGCGCAGTGATGAATTCTAACAGGCCCTGTTCAGGAGGCTCGCAGGTTCGCAGCCTTGCGGCCTCTGCGAGCTCGGCACTGATGGCCCTCTCCCATGCTAGCTTGAGGAGGATCGAGCCATAGCCCTCTTTCAACCGCGGGCCCTCGTTGAGCAGCCTCATCCTAGCGTTCTTAGCGATCCCGGTCCCGGAACAGTAGGCCTCGGCGCAGCCGTAGTTCCCACAGCCACATCTCAAGCCACCCTCCTTCACGAGGAGGTGGCCGACCTCCGCGGCATTCCCGTCCTTCCCACGCAAGAGGTGGCCCCCGTCCCAGACGCCCCCGCCGAAGCCGGTGCTCAGGGTGATGTAGACAATGTAGAGCGAGCGCTTGTCTTCTACACCTTTCCCGATCCCGAAGTAGACCTCCCCCAAGACCGCGGCATTGCAGTCGTTCTCCAGCCTCACTGGGACCTTGAACTCCGCCTCTAGCGGCTCGACTAGAGGGACATACAAGGGCTTTCCTTCCGCACCTTCTGGGAGGTTGGCCGGTCTGATGTTCGTCGGATTGAAGATGCTGCCCGCCCGCAGCGGCCCGGCCGAGCCGATCCCGATCGCCGCTAACCTTCCGTCGGTCTCGTCCAAAGCCTTACGGAGGAGTCGGCTCATCTGGGCGCTCAGCCCGAGGTAGGCCACGCCATCCTTGTATTCAGCAAAGCGGCTTGCGGCCGTATCGGTCTCCTCCCGGAGCCGGAGGAGAATCCTCCCCTCCGGCTCAGCAAGCACGAGGGACAGCTTCGTCCCGCCAACATCGAAGCCTGCCAGGAGCTGCTCTGCGCTGCCTCCGCTCTTGCTCATCGGGTCAAGCTAGTCACGACTGATCCTCGTCCCCGCCCCGATCAGGCAGTCCCGTAACTCCACATTCCGCAGTTCGCAGCCGCGGTCGATCACGCAGCCCTCGATCAGCGAGCCCTCAATCTGGACATTCTCGAAGACTACAGACCTCCGGACGGTAGAATCGCGGATCACCACGCCTCGGCCCAGCCAGAGGTCCTCGCCCGAGAGGGCGATGTTCGCCTCGATATAGGAGGCGCGGTCGCCGATGTCGAACCACTTCCCTTGGAAGACGAAGCCCTCTAGCTCGATCCCCTCCCCGAGGAGCCATGCATTGAGAAAGCCAGGGGCATCCTTTCCTCTCGGGGCTTGGGTGAGGAATCGCTCGATCAGGGGGAAGACCCGAGGAGGATAGATGTAGCAGGCGGTGCTCACAAGGGCCGAGCGCGGCCGGTCAGGCTTCTCCTGGAAAGAGACAATCCTCGAGCCCGCAAGCTCGGCGATGCCATACCTCTTCCGTGCCTTCTCTGGGTCCCCAAGGTCATGGAGGGCGAGGAGCGGCCGCCCGCGGTAGGCTGCGATGAACTCCTTGAAGTCGAGCTCGAAGATGTTGTCTCCCCCGAGGACCAGGATCTCCTCGCGGAGCCCCAGCTCCCTGATCAGGAAGGCGAGAGCACCAACGGCCCCTAGCTTCTCTTCCTCGCTCCGTGTCTCTTCGATGACCAATTCTACATCCTTGTGATAGTTTGTAGCCCAGCGCTCGAACTGGGGGGCGAACTGCCGGTTGATGGAGATGATAGGCCGCACCTCGAGCTTATCCAGGAGGTGCTCGATGATCGGCCTGCCTGCCACAGGGAGGAGGGGCTTCGGCCTCTCCAGTGTGAGCGGCCAGAGCCTCCGCGCATACCCGCCGGCGAGGATGATTACCCTCATCTCGAGCGTGAAAAGACCGGCTCCCCTCCGATGAAGGTCATCTCGACCTGGAGCTCCTCGAGCGACTGGGGCTGCTCAAACGGATCACCGGCGAGGACCACGAGGTCGGCCAGCTTCCCCGGCTCAAGCGAGCCCTTGAGCCCCTCCTCAAAGGAGGCATAGGCCCCGCCGAGGGTGTAGCCCTGAATGGCCTCTTCCACAGTCAGCCGCTGGGCCGGATGAGGTGCATTGACCGCCTGGTGGATCCCGAAGAGCGGCCCGAGGGGCATGCAATCCGAGCCGAGGGCCAGCTTAAGCCCGGAATCCAAGGCCAGGCGATGGGGGCTGATCCGGCTCGTCAGCTCCTTCCCCAGCCGGGCTTCATACAGATCCCCCGGCTTGGCCCATTTAAGAAAATTCGGCTGCATCGAGGCGATCAGCCCGAGCCGGGCCGCTCGCTCGAGCTGCTCATCGCCCGCCAGCTCGAAGTGCTCGATCCTATACCGATCAGCGGCGGTAACGCCCACGCGCTCATAAGCCCGGAGGACTTGCTCGATCGCCCGATCCCCGATCGCATGGGCCAAGACCTGCCAGCCGTGGGCATGGGCCTCTTGCACGAGCTGGAGTAGTTCCTCATCGGTGTAATTGAGCTGTCCCTCCCCGGGCCGATCGAGGTAAGGCCCGCTCAAGGCGGCGGTCCCCGCCCCGATGGAGCCATCGGCAAAGACCTTCATCCCGCCGAGGCGGAGCCATTCGTCCCCAAAGCCGGTGTGAAGGCCGGCCTCAAGGAGCTTCCTCGCCGCTTCGGCTCCGAGATTGAGATAGACCCGGAGCTTGAGGCGGCCTGCCGCTCTCAGCCTCTGGTAAGCCCTGATGTAGCCCGGCTTAACGATATCGTGGACTGAGGTAATCCCTAAAGAGTGGGCCAAGCGCGCGCCGGCCAGAATCGCCCGCTCTAGCTCCTCTTGCTCAGGCTCGATCTGCTCGTGGAACCACCAAGCCGCCTCCTCCCAGAGGAGGCCCCGCTCGAGATCAGCCCGGCCAGCGAACTCCCCAGGGAGTCTGACCAGCTCCAGGGCCTTGGAGTTGACGGAGAGCAGATGACCGTCGACGCGGAAGAGGGCCACTGGGCGGTCTGGTGCGACGCGATCGAGGTCTTGCCGGATAACATAGCGCCGCTCCGGCCAGCGGCTCTCCTCCCAGCCTCGACCGATTAGCCACTCCCCCGCGGCCCGCTCTTCCCCCGCGGCGCGGACTATCTCCAAGAGCGCGGAGAGAGAGTGTGCCCCGCTCAGGTCAAGGTAGGCCGTCTTGACGAGGCCGGTCGAGACGAGATGGGTATGGGCGTCGACGAACCCTGGGAGGACGGTCCGCCCCCTAAGGTCGATGAGCCTCGTCTTCGGCGAGGCGAGCGGGCGGACCTCCTCATCCCTGCCGATCGCGGTGATCCTCCCGGCAGAGATGGCAATTGCCTCAGCAATCCCGGCTCCGCCCAGGGTGTGCACCCGGCCATGGACCAGGATCAAATCCGGGCCAGCTTGGCGAGTCATCGAAGGGAGGTTAACAGATAAAGCCAGCTTAAGCAAAAAAAGAAAGGCGAAGAGCATAGCCCCGAAGGCACAGGGGATGGAGCTTGAGGTGCTTTAGGCGCTGGAAGCGCCTTCCAAAGCTCCTTAGAAAGGAGGTGATCCAGCCGCAGGTTCCCCTACGGCTACCTTGTTACGACTTCACCCTCCTCATGAGGCTCACCTTCGGCCCTACTATTGGCGTAGGGACTTCGGGTGCTCCCCACTCGGGTGGTGTGACGGGCGGTGTGTACAAGCCCTGAGTACGTATTCACCGCGGTATGGCTGACCCGCGATTACTAGCGATTCCGGCTTCATGGAGTCGGGTTGCAGACTCCAATCCGAACTGAGGCCGGCTTTTTGGGATTCGCTCCCCCTCGCGGGTTCGCAGCCCTTTGTACCGGCCATTGTAGCACGTGTGTCGCCCTGGGCGTAAGGGGCATACTGACTTGACGTCATCCCCTCCTTCCTCCGGCTATTCACCGGCGGTCCCGCCAGAGTCCCCGGCATTACCCGCTGGCAACTGGCGGCAGGGGTTGCGCTCGTTGCGGGACTTAACCCGACGTCCTACGACACGAGCTGACGACAGCCATGCACCACCTGTGCACGCTCCTCTCCCCGAAGGGAGAGGTCCCTCCCCTTTCGGTTCGGTACCACGTGCATGTCAAGCCCAGGTGAGGTTCTTCGTTTACCATCG
>JAPWVC010000068.1 GCA_028275195.1 Candidatus Acetothermia bacterium | reverse complement strand
GTGAGGACCGCTAATTAAAACCCCACCTGGTTCAACCTCCTCCAGTCTTGGAAGGAACCCGGAGCCTCCCGCTGCAGCAGTGGCAATAGCTCTGGCTAGTCCTCGCCGCTTGGGGAGCTTCGGGGACTTGCGCTAATCCAAAAGCTAAATGGGAGGGGTGCCAGAGAACCCTTACTTGACAACCCTGTCCTTTTGTGCTATAAGATGATTCACTGAGTTCATCCGAAAGGGCAAACCCGTCGAGAGGCGGGGGCGCAAAGCCACAGGCCCGATCCGCAAAGGAGGGCGGCTGGGTTGCCGAAGATGAAGCCAAAGAGGCTGTTGCCCGCGCTTGGGGAGAAGGCTTTCCGAACCCAACCTCCTTTTCTCTTCCGGTTCGCCCCTTCCATACCCGACCCGCTTGGTGCGTCCAACGATGGGCTTACACCCCATCGGCCTGCCAGGGTTTTGCCTGCTGCTCCCACCTCCGCGCAGCAGGATTTTTCCCCAGCAGCCGGATGCGGTTCGATTCCGCAGGGTCACAGATGGGGGTGAGAGGGGCGTGAGGGGGCTGCATGAGCTCATGCCTTGCAGCCCCCTCTTTCATCCTCATCTTGCTCGGGCGAGGGCTAAGGCGAAGGCGATTGCTCCGAGCCCCAAAAGCCCGCAATAGTAGGCGAAGGGGGTGAGCCGCCCCCGCCGCAAGACCCTCAAGAGGCATTTGATCGCCAAGGCCCCGGAGATCGCCGCGAGGGCCATCCCCAGGAGATAGGGGCCGACTAAGCCGGCATAGCCTGTCGGAGCACGCCAGGCCTCCCAGCCCTTGAGGGCCACGGCCCCGAGGATCGCGGGGATAGCGAGCAAGAAGGAGAACTCCGCGGCCCCTGTCCGCTCCAACCCCAAGAGTAGCCCCAGCCCGATCGTGGCCCCGCTCCGCGAGACCCCGGGTAGGATGGCCAGCCCCTGGGCCGCTCCGATCGCGAAGGCCTCCCAGGTTGCCATCTCCCGCAAGCCCTTTCGGGGCCGGGGCGAGTGGCTGGCCTGCCGCTCGGCGAAGAGGAGGATCACCCCCGTGAAGATGAGCCCGGAGCCGATGACGAGGGGCGAGCTGAAAGCCCGCTCGAGCCAGGGGCTTAAGAGGAGGCCGAAGACAGCCGTGGGGACTGTCCCCACTAGGATAAGCCAAGGGAGCCGGCGGCGCTCATCTTGATCTTGAGCGCGACCGGGCCCAGGCTGGGCGAGGGCCCGCAGGATCAGGCCGATCTCCCGCCGGAAGACCCATAAGACCGAGAGGAGGGTCCCAAAGTGGACGAGGGCCTCGAAGAGGAGCCCCGGGAGGGAGATGCCCCAGAAAACCTGGAGCAGGCCCATGTGGCCGGAGCTGGAGATCGGGAGGAACTCGGTCAGGCCCTGGACCAAGCTGAGGACGATGATGAGCCAGAGCATTCCGTGCCGATCCTAGCCGATCCGGCCTAGGAGGCACAAATCCTTCCTGCCCCGTCCTGCCTTGCCCAGCCCGCAGGGGGACGATAAGCTGGGGCACACGGGAATGGGGGATTATCGCTTCTCAAAGGCGAACCGGCTCCGGACTGCCCGGGACTTCCAGCGGGTCTACCGCCAGGGGAAGGTCCTCCAAGGCCGTTACTTCAAGATCTTCTACCTTGAGAGCGGGGGCCCGCCGCGACTCGGGCTGACCTTAGCGAGGCGGCTCGGCGGGGCGGTGGTCCGGAACCGGGCGAAGCGGGTCATCCGGGAGGCCTTCCGCTTGAATAAGGGGCTCTTCTGGGGCCTCGAGCTGATCGTCCAGCTCCGCGACAGCATTGAGGACCTCTCCAAGGGCGAGCTGAGGGAGGAGTTCCTCCGGGCCGCGCGGCGGCTCGCCCAGCGTCGGGGCGGTTGCAATCCCCCTCCGCCCACGCTAACATCTTAAGGGGGTTCCAGGCCGCTTGGCTTGAGCCCCCGCTCCTAATCGCTCATCAGGGAGTGAGGAGAGATGGCCGAGATCCTGTTAACCCGTGCCGGATACGAGCTGAAGAAGAAGCAACTGGAGGAGTACCGCGAGATCCTCTATGACCGGATCCCCAATCAACTGAAGCGGGCGGCGGAGCACGGCCGGGAGCTCCGTGAGAACAAGGAATACCTAGACCTGATGCGGGAGCAGGAGTTCTACGAGGCCGAGGTCCGCCGCCTGGAGGAGCTGCTCGACAACGCCCAGATCCTCGAGGATGAGCAGATCTCCACTGAGTTCGTCGGGCTCGGCTCAAGGGTGATCCTCGAGGACCGGACTCAGCGGCGAGTCGACACCATCGAGCTGGTCAACCCCGCGGAGGCCGACCTCGAGCGGCGAAAGATCTCCGTGGAATCGCCGGTCGGCCGGGCGATCGTCGGCCGCCATGTCGGAGAGGAGGTCGAGGTCGAGCTCCCGCGGGGGAAGCGGGCGAGCTACCGGATCTTGGGGATCGAGAAGCGAGGCTAGCCCTTGGGCGGGTCACTCCGCGAGGAACGGCTGAGGAAGCTCCAGCTCTTGCGAGCCCGCGGGATCGAGCCCTACCCTGCCTCCTTCCGGACAACTGAGCCGATCGCGGCCGTGGTCGAGCGGTTCGCCGGGCTGGCCCCCGCAGAGCGGGCCGATCACCGCTCGAGGCTCGCCGGGCGGATCACTGCCCTCCGGAGGATGGGGAGGGCGACCTTCCTCGACCTGCGGGAGGGAGAGGCCAAGATCCAGGGCTACGCCAACCAAGATGGCCTAGCCGAGCGGTATGAGCTCCTGGAGTTGCTCGACATCGGCGACTTCCTCGGGGTAGAGGGGCCGATCTTCAAGACCAAGCGGGGGGAACTCTCGATCGAGATCGAGAGCTTCACCTTGCTCGCTAAGGCCCTCCGCCCCCCGCCGGAGAAGTGGCATGGCTTAAAGGACATCGAGCTCCGCTACCGCCAGCGGTATCTCGATCTCCTCGCCAACCCCGAGGTCCGCCAGCGCTTCACCCTCCGGAGCCGGATCGTCTCCGCCATGCGCTCGTTCCTCGACTCTCGGGGCTTCCTGGAGGTCGAGACCCCGATCCTCCAGCCGATCTACGGCGGGGCGGCGGCCAGGCCGTTCGAGACCTTCCATCACGCCCTGGGGCAGAAGATGTTCCTAAGGATCTCCGATGAGCTCTACCTGAAGCGGCTGATCATCGGCGGCTACCCCAAGGTCTACGAGATCGGGAAGGACTTCCGGAACGAGGGCCTCTCCACCGAGCATAATCCGGAGTTCACCCAGATGGAGTGCTACCAGGCCTTCGCCGATTATCATGATATGATGGAGCTGGCGGAACAACTCATCTTCTGGATCGCGAAGGAGGCCCTCGGCCAGACCGTGATCTCCTACCAAGGGCGGGAGATCGACCTGGCCCCGCCCTGGCGGCGACTGACCCTGCGGGAGGCGATCCTCGAGCGGACGGGGCTCGACATCGCCTTGCATACGACAAAGAAGGCCCTGGAAGAGGAGGCCGCCCGGCTAGGCCTCCGGCTCACACCCCAGCCGACCTGGGGGAAGCTCGTCGATGAGCTATTGAGCGAGTATGTCCAGCCGGAGCTGATCCAGCCGACCTTTATCCTGGATTATCCCGTGGAGATCTCGCCACTCGCCAAGCGGAAGGCCGACTCCCCGGCCCTGGTGGAGCGGTTCGAGCTCTTCATCGGCGGGCTAGAGCTGGGGAATGCCTTCTCCGAGCTAAACGATCCGCTCGACCAGGCCGAGCGGTTCCGCCAGCAGGAGGAGCTCCGTCGCCTGGGGGATGAGGAGGCCCAAGTCCTGGACGAGGACTTCTTGATCGCCCTCGAGCACGGGATGCCCCCGACCGGGGGGCTCGGCCTGGGGGTCGATCGCTTAGTGATGCTCCTGACCGACGCACGCTCGATCCGCGATGTGATCCTCTTCCCTACCCTTAGGCCTCCTGGAAGATGAGAGTCTGCCTCTACCTGGAGTTCAGCGGCCTCCCCTTGGTGCGGAAGTCTGGGTTCCTCACGGCCTTCCAGAACCAGAAGCGCGCGCTCGAGGTCGCGGGAGTGGAGGTGGTGACCGACCCCAGGGGCGACTATGAGATCCTCCACCTCCACAGCTATGGCCCTCGCTCGTTCTATTACCTGGCGCAGGCCAGGCGCCGAGGGAGGAAGGTCGTGATCCACGCCCACTCCATCGGGAGCTATGACCTGCGGGACAGCTTCACCCTCACCAACCTGATCGCACCGCTGTATGAGCGGCTTCTCCACTCCTTCTATGGGCAGGGGGATGTCATCTTCACCCCCTCGGCCCGGGCCAAGGAGCTCCTCCGGGGGAAGGGGCTCCGGCCCCCGATCGAGGTCGTCCCCAACGGCGTCGATGTCGAGCGGCTCCGGCCCTCGCCGGAGAAGCGAGAGCGCTTCCGCCGCGGGCTCGGCCTCTCCCGGTTCACCGTCGTCTCCGCGGGGAATATCATCCCCCGGAAGGGGGTGATGGACTTCATCGCCGTCGCCCGGCTCCTCCCGGAGTATGACTTCGTCTGGTATGGCCAGCGGTGGAATCGGCTCCTGGCCTACCACCCGAAGATGGAGCGGATGCTCATGCTCGCGGCTAGGCAGCCTAACCTGAAGTTCCCCGGCTTCGCTCAGGACATCCAGGGGGCCTTCTCCGCGGCCGACCTCTTCTTCTTCCCCTCTTGGGGGGAGAACCAGCCGATGGCCCTCCTCGAGGCCGCGGCCTGCGGCCTCCCACTGGTGGTCCGCGACCTCCCGGAATACCGGGGCTGGCTTTTAGAAGGGGAGAACTGCCTTACGGGGCGAGGGATTGAGGAGTTCGCCCATCAGATTCAAATGGTGGCCGAGGACCGGGCTTTACGAGAGAGGCTCGCCGCCGGGGCCCGCCGGCTGGCTGAGGAGCACTCCTTGGAGCGGGTGGGTGCACGGCTGGTCGGGCTCTACTCGGCCTTACTCCAGGGAAGATGAGGATCGGGCTCTTCACCGACACTTACCTCCCCGAGGCTAACGGCGTGGTCACGGTCGTCCAACTGATGGAGCGGGAGCTGAGGCACGCGGGCCATGAGGTCTTCACCTTCGCTCCGGCCTACCCTGGCTTTCAGGCCGATTCACCCGGGGTCTACCGCTTCCCCTCGGCCCATTTCCCCTACTACAGGGGGATGAGGGTGGCCTTGCCTTACAGTCGCCCGGCCCTCCGGGCGATCTCGGGCTTGGACATCCTCCACTCCCATGACCCTTTCTCCATGGGCCTCCTGGCCATGTGGGCCTCCAGGCATTATGGGATCCCGCACATCCACACATATCACACCCTCTACGCCGAATACCGGCGCTACCTCCCCCGCCTGATCCGCCCCTCAAGGGAGATGACCGAGCGGCTGAGCCGGGCCTTCTGCAACCGCTGCCAGGCGATCATCGCCCCCTCAGAGCAGATGAAACGGGAGCTCGAACGCTACGGGATCACCAGGCCGATCTTCCCCCTCCCCTTCGGGGTCGATGAAGCGGAGTTCGCCCGCAAGATTACCTGGGATGTCCGGGCGGCCTTGGGCCTCCCCGAGGAAGATTTATTGCTTTATGTCGGGCGACTGGGGCTGGAGAAGAATTTGGAGTTCCTCCTCCGGGCCTACAAGCGGCTCCTGGGGGACCGGCCTCAGGCGAGGCTGATCATCGCCGGGGACGGCCCCTTTCGCCAGGCCCTGGAGGACTATGCCGCCGAGCTGGGCCTTCAGGGGAAGGTGATCTTCACCGGCTATCTCCCGCGAGAGAGGCTGATCGACCTCTACAGGCAGGCCACGCTCTTCGTCTTCGCCTCCAAGACCGAGACCCAGGGACTGGTCCTCCTCGAGGCGATGATGGCCGGCCTCCCGCCGGTCGCGATCGGGGCCCTAGGGGTCCTAGACCTCGTCTCTTCCGGGGAGACTGGGCTCTTGGTGAGCGAGGACGAGGGGGAGTTCGCCCGGGCCTGCCTCCGCCTCTTGGAGGACGAGGGCGAGCGGCAGAGGCTGAGCCAGGGGGCCCAACGCTGGGCGAGGCAAAGGACCGCCCGGGCCTCCACGGCTCGGCTCCTCGAGATCTATGCTGCCATTCGCGGTTCGGGGTGAGGGAAGCGATAGTTGATTTACCTCATTGCTTGTGCTAAACTCCCCCCAGAGGGCTCGGATAATGGGCGAAGAATGCTATCTCGGGATTGATGTCGGCTCAGTGACGGTCAAGGTGGTCTTGCTCGACCGGCAGGAGCGGCTCTTGCGGGATTACTACCGCCGGTCCCATGGGGCTCCCCTCTCCATGGTCATCTCCATCCTCGATGACCTCTTCAGTTGGCTCCCCTCGGAGGCGGTCGTCGGCTTGGGGACGAGCGGCTCGGGCGGGGAGCTCTTCGCCCAACTCCTCGGAGGAGTCCACATGAACGAGCTGATCGCCCAAGTGAGGGCGATCAACAAGTTCCATCCCGAGGCGAGGACGGTGATCGAGATCGGCGGCCAAGACTCCAAGCTCCTCCTCCTCGAGCGCCAGGGGGAGGAGACGATCCTCGTCGATTTCTCGCTGAACACCCAGTGTGCCGCCGGGACCGGCTCGTTCCTCGAGCAGCAGGCGATGCGGCTGGGAATGAGCATCGAGGAGTTCGGCCGCCTGGCCCTGGAGGCGAAGAACCCGCCTTACATCGCCGGGCGATGCGCTGTCTTCGCCAAGTCCGACATCATCCATCTCCAGCAGGTAGGGGTCGAGACGAAGGAGATCGTGGCCGGGCTGTGCTATGCTCTGGCGCGGAACTTCCGGAGCGATATCGGCCGGGGGAAGGAGTTCCACAAACCGATCCTCTTCCAAGGAGGGGTCTCCAAGAACCCCGGAATGGTCCGGGCCTTCGAGGAGGTCCTGGGCCTTAAGCCGGGTGAGCTGATCATCCCCAAGT
>JAPWVC010000042.1 GCA_028275195.1 Candidatus Acetothermia bacterium | reverse complement strand
TACTCTTGCATCGCCTCGAGCAGGGCCGCCTGGGTCTTCGGCGGGGCGCGGTTGATCTCATCGGCCAAGACGATGTTGGCGAAGATCGGGCCGAGCTTCAGCTCGAACTCGCCCGTCTTCTGGTTGTAGATGTGCGTCCCGGTGACATCCCCTGGCAAGAGGTCCGGGGTGAATTGGATCCTCTTGAATTCCAGCCCTAGGGCCGCGGCGAAAGACTTGGCCGTGAGGGTCTTGGCCAGCCCGGGGTAGTCCTCAAAGAGGATGTGGCCCCCGGAGAGGATGGCTAGCATCACCAGCTCCAGGACCGGCCGTTTCCCGACCACCGCCCGCTCGACCTCGGCGATGATCTTCGTGCACCGCTCGCTCACTTCACTAAGCTCCATCTCCTCCATCTCCCCCCTCCGGGCGGGCCGCGAGCCGCTCGAGGTAGAGGATCGCGGCGGCCAGTTCCTCTGGGAAGTCCCTCTCCCCCTTCCGCTCCCGGCCCTGATCCTGGCCTTGACCCTGATCCTGAGGCTGAGGCCGAAGGCGTCGCCAGCGCCAGGGGAAGAGAAGTCGGTGCCGGCCCAGCCCCTGAGCTTGGAAGAACTCCCTCAGCCATGGCTCGGGAGGGCCGGGCCACTCCCCGGATCGGACGAGCCGGAGGGCCTCCTCTGGGGAGAGACCCCTCCGCCAGGCGAGCAGCTCAACGAGGAGATCGCGTAGCTCCCGCTGGAGCCGCCACCTGAAGTATTCCCCTCGCGCCCCGAGATCGATCCGCTCCGCCAATTCCGCGAGCGGCCCCAGCCCCGCAGTGGTCGGCGGGATCCGGCCCCCCTTGTGCCGGGCCTGGGCCTGAGTGCCCGTCAGCCGGAGGCTATGGACGGAGTATAGCCCGAAGAGGAGGAGCAAGAGAAGGAGGATCGCCCAGAGCCCGAATTGGGGGATGGCCTGTAAGTAAAGCCCGGCCAATTGGAAGAGGAAGAGGAACGGGCCGATGAGCCGGTCCCGGACGAACTCGCCCGCCGCCAAAGTCAGGGCCCCAGCGAGGAGCAGGACGGCCCCGCCGACGAAGACCAGGGCCTGTCGCCCCCCGAGCCTAAGCCTAGGAAGCCTAGGCCGCATTCGCATAAGGTGCACTCTCCTCACCCTCTTTGCCTTTGCCTCCGTCCGTCCCGTAAGCGGCCTCGATCGCCTCCAGGCAAGCGATCGCCTCGGCCACCTCCTTCGGGCCGCTCACCCGCCCGCCGTAGCGGACAAACTCAAAGAGCCGCGAGAGCCGGGCGATGTGCTCATGCCGGACCCCGATGGCGTAGAGCCGGGCCTCGAACTCTCGGGCCGTCATCGCCTGAGTGAAGGGGATCGCCTCGCGCTCGCTCAAGAGCCGGCTCATATCGCGATAGCAGCGGAGGACTACATCCCTCAAGCTCCCACCGGCCTCGAGCTCCCCGGCCGCGGCCCCGGCGAGGGCCGCCAGCTCGGCGAGCGGCCCTTCTCCTTCCCCTTCCCGGCTCGAGCCTAAGAGTCGCTTCACCCACCAGCCGAGGAGGGCCAGCCCTGCCAGCCCGGCGAGGAGGAAAGGAAAGACCGCCCAGTGAGGGGGCCGGACCCCCTCGAACTGGAGTTCCTCGACCCCGGCTGGCCCGGCCCCGCTGGCCGCACCGCCCGCGGCCGGGCCCTCCACCGGGAGGGCGAGCCGCTCCAGGAGGCTCTTGAGCGCCCGGACGGAGAAGAAGAGGACCACTAGGATGAGCGTGATGGTGATGACCCTGGTGAGGAGGAGCTTGAGCTCCTCCGGCCAGATGAAGAGGGCAATAATGGAGAACGGTAGGAGGATCAGGGCGGTCCAGACGAAGACCCGCCAGAAGAGCTCAAGGTTGAGGGTCGGTGCCGGCCCGCTCTCGGGTGGCGCGCTCTCCCCGGGCAATGAGGGGGGCCGCTTGGCTCCCTCGAACTGGAGCCGCGAGAGGCCCGGGGCGAGGAGCAATAAAGCCGCGACTAGCGCCCCCGCTAGGGCCAGAATGAGGAGCCGCCGCGCCCGCGCCTTGCGGACCATCTCGCCCAATTATAGCTCACCATTAGTCCTCTCTCCCCCTCAAGGCGAGCCCTAGCTCCTTGAGCTGCTCCTCCCTCACCGGCGTGGGGGCCCCGGTGAGAGGGCAGTAGGCCGTGAGGGTCTTGGGGAAGGCGATGACCTCGCGGATCGACTCCGCCCCGGCCATGAGCATGATCAGCCGGTCCAGGCCGAAGGCGATCCCGCCGTGCGGCGGGGCCCCATACTCCAAGGCCCGGAGGAAGAACCCGAACTTCTCCTCCGCCTCCGCTTCGGAGAGCCCTAAAATCTTGAAGATCCGGCTCTGGAGGTCCCGGCGGTGGATCCGGATCGAGCCGCCAGCGACCTCCTCGCCGTTTAAGACCAGGTCATAAGCGTCGGCCCGGACCGCAAGCGGCTCCTCCTCTAGGAGTTCGAGGTCCTCCGCCTTGGGCATGGTGAAGGGGTGGTGAGTGCTGGTGATGTTCCCTTGCTCATCCAGTTCGAAGAGAGGGGGATCGACGATCCAGAGAGGCTTCCAGCCTCGGGAGATCAGCTCCTCTCGCTTCCCAAGCTCCAGGCGGAGGGCCCCGAGGGCCTCCCTCGCCCGGCGGGGTTCATCGGCCAAGAGGAAGATCAGGTCACCCGGCCCGGCCCCGAACCGCTCCCTGAGCCTTGCGATCAGCTCGGGGCTGAGGAACTTCGAGATCGCCGACTCGACCCCCTCCTCGCCGAGCTTGAGCGAGACGAGCCCCTTGGCTCCAAAGCCTTTCACCAGCTTCTCTAGCTCCTCAAGCTCGCGCCGGGAATAAGTATGGTCCGAGCCGGACAAGGCGAGCCCGGCCACGATCCCCCCGGAGGCCACCGCCTCCCGGAAGATCCGGAATTCGCTCCCCGCGAAGAGGTCGGAGGCTTCGCGGATCTCCAGCCCGAACCGCAGGTCCGGCTTGTCGCTCCCGAACCGAGCGAGGGCCTCTTGATACCTCAGCCTGGGGAAGGGCCGCACCAGTTCCTGCCCCAGGGCTTCCCGGAAGATGTGGCAGACCAGCTCCTCGACGAGGGCCAGGATCTCCTCCTGGGTGACGAAGGCCATCTCCAGGTCGAGCTGGGTGAACTCCGGCTGCCGGTCGGCCCGGAGGTCCTCATCCCGGAAGCAGCGGGCGATCTGGAAGTAGCGGTCGAATCCGGCGATCATCAGGATCTGCTTGAAGAGCTGGGGGGACTGGGGAAGGGCGAAGAACCTCCCGGGGAAGGTCCGGCTCGGGACCAGGTAGTCCCGAGCCCCCTCGGGGGTGGACTTGGTGAGCATCGGGGTCTCGACCTCGATGAAGCCGCGAGCGTCGAGGAACTTCCGGATCTCCAGGATCACCTTGTGCCGGAGGAAGAGGTTCTGGCGCATCCTCGGGCGGCGGAGGTCGAGGTAGCGATACTCGAGCCGGGTCTCCTCGCGAGCTTCGACCTCGTCCTGGATCTGGAACGGGAGAGGCTTCGATTTGCTCAGGACCTCTAGGCCATGGACCTCGACCTCGATCTCCCCGGTCGGGAGGTTCGGATTGATGTTCTCCTTGCTCCGCTTCTTGATGATGCCCTTGACTTGGACGACATCCTCCCGGTCGAGCGAGCGGGCCAGCTCGTGTGCGGCTTTATTCTCGGGATTGAAGACCAACTGGATGAGCCCCGAGCGGTCGCGGAGATCGATGAAGGTGATCCCGCCCAGATCGCGCCGCCGGTGGACCCAGCCGCAGAGCTCGACCTCCCGCCCCTCATCCCGGGCGGAGAACTCCCCGCAGTAGCCAGTCCTCATCCTCACTCCTTGGAGCCCCGCAAAAGATAGCAGTTTAAGAGAGGGTTTGCAACCGGCCTGGCCGGCCAAGAGGCCCGCGGGACTAGAAGAAGGCGAGCCGGAACTGAACATGGGCATCTACCAGGTCCATGGCCTGGCTGGCGAAGGGCTTGGTATTGACTATAGCTAGAGCTCGTCTACCCCCGGAAGGCCAGGACGAGGAAGTAGCCGACCGCCAGGGCGGGGAGGGTGAGCCAGAAGAGGCCGAGGTCCAGGCCCTCCTTCCCGGCCCCGGCCTTGGGCTTAGCGGCCGAGGCCGGAAGGACCTGAATCCCCCGGGTCTGGGAGGCGCTCCGCCCGAGCCGATCGGTCACGGTGAGGGTGATCAAGTTCAGCCCCTCCCGGATAAGCCGATAGGTGACCTGAGCGCCCGTGGCATCGGCCCGCCCGTCCCCATCGAAGTCCCAGGCATAGCTTAACCCCTCTCCTTGCGAAGGAGAGGCATCGAGCGCCACGATCTCCCCAAGCCGGCGCTCACCCGATGGGACGATGGTGAACTCGGCGCGCGGTGGTGGCGGAGGCGCCCCTCTCGCCCTCCAAGTGACTGGCTCGACGCTGACCTCGAAGGTGAACCGCCAGAGGGCCACGCAGCCGGAGCAGCAGTCCTCGTCCTCTCGGACATAGATCTCGAGTGTGACGGTCCTTTCAAGCGGGCTTAAAGGACAGCAGAGCCGCAGCTCCTGCTGGACCCAGCCGCGATCGGGGGAGCGGTCCACCTCGACCGCCCCGGCCCCGAGCTGGACGAACCCCTCCCCGCGGAAGAGGCCCTCATAGAGCACCTGGGGGAGGGCCAGGGGGGAGACCTCCGGCTCGACCGGCCCGGCGGAGGCGAAGAAGTGCCAGTTCTCGCCCACACCGCGGTTGAAGACCAGCTCGATCCCCTCCAGGATGACCCTGACCACGCAGCACCCGGCTATGGCAGGGCAGGCAGGCCGGCAATAGCAGCAGTAGCAACAGGAACACGAGGGCACGCAGCCACTGAGCTCGAGCTCAAGAGGGCTCGAGCCCTTAGGGGCCATGGTCCCGGCTCCGGCCCCAGCCCCAGCCGCGGTCTCGGTCTCGGCCTTGACCCCGGGCCTGAGGATGGGCGTTGGCCGCGTCGGGGGCTCCCCCACAGTGTAGGTGTAGAGATCGACCAGCTCGCCCGCGGCATCCCGGAGCCAGGCCACATCGGCCTTATCGTTCCAGACCTCGACCGCTAGCCAGCCGAGCTCACCCTCCGCGCAGGTAGAGCCGGCCCAGCGCCGGGCCGCCGGGCCGGAGTGGACCCTCACGACCCCGCCCGGCGGGAGAGGGCAGTCGCGGGGGAACCAGAAGGTCTCCTTCACCTCCTGCCCCAGAGAGTTGCTGCTCTCCAGCCGCCAGCCTCCTAGCTCAACCGGCTGGGAGCCGCGATTAACGATCGTCACGACCTCATCCTCGCCGAGGGGCTGGATCGCCTGGATCTGGACATGGCCCGAGCCCGCGAGAGCCACAAGGCCGAGCACCCCGATGGCTGACAGAAGCAGGAGAACCCCACAAGCCCTCATCTTCCCTCACCCTCCTCTAGTCGCTAGCCGATTCGATCCTAGCCCCCTCTTGTCGGGGGTGTCAAGCTCGAGCTCGACCGAGAGGGGCCAGCCGGCTGCTTCAGCCCCGCGGCGGCGAGGCCGAAGATCGCGGTAATCGTGACCGCGGAGATGACGCACCAGGTGCAGAAGGCCCGGATCACCGCGAACTCGAGGTAAGTGAGATAGGCGGAGAAGATAGTCCCACTCAGGCTCAGCCCGAAGACCCCCAGGTGGAGCCAGGCGGCGAGCGGCCCCTTCGAGCGCAGCCCCGCCGCTAATGCCAGCCCGAGGATGGCGGCATAATTGACGATCCCCAGGACGGAGATGGGGACCCCGAAGATCGTGCAGTAGACCGATTCATTGACGATCGCGCACCCCTGGCCGATGCAGGCGATCGGGCCGCAGAAGTGCTCATAAGTGAGGTAGCTAGAGACCACGAGCCCGAAGAGGGCCAGCCCGACGATCCCCCAGCAGGGCCTCCCGGCCATAAGGCGCGCCCTCCCCCGATTAGCCGCTCTTCGCCTTAGCTAACTCCCGCTCGATCACGGCCTTAAAGTTCTCGTATGGCTGGGCCCCGATGAGGATATGCCCATTGATGAAGAAGGTCGGGGTCCCGATCCGCTCGGCCTGGGCCTGCTCCTCCGGCGGGAGTTGGGTGATGAGCCGGCGGAGCTCCTCCTGGTCCTCTAAGATCCTCTGGAACATGGCGTTAGCTTCGAGGCAGGTATTGAACTCCTCGGCGCACCGCTCGCTCTCGCCTCCACCGGAGGTGCAACGGTCATATCCGGCCTTGCATTCATCGAAGGCGGCGTTATAGCCCTCGAGGCAGCCATTAAATTGGGCTGTATCCAAGCCCACTGCCGCCGCAACCCCCTCCAGGTCCGCGAGGCTCAGCACCTTCGGCTGGGTGAGATTCCGCCCGGGGAAGACGGTCTCGAAGAGCCGGTCATGGAGGGGCCAGAACCTCCCCTGCGCCTGGGCGCACTCCCCGGCCACGGCCGCGAGGAGCGCGACCGAGCCGTGGACGATGAGGTTATGGAACTCGTATTTGACCAGCCCCTTGCTGATGTAGTCCCGTTCGATCTTGGGGTAGGTCTCCCAGAGATACCTAGCGCAAAAGGGGCAGTAGAACTCGGCGAACTCGACGATCGTCACCGGGGCGTCGAGGCTCCCCTTGGTCGGCTGGGCCGTGGCCACCGTCGCAGGAGCTACCGGCTGCTGAGGCGGGGTCGGTTCAGCGGCCGGCTGAGACTCCTCCGGTCGCGGGCCGACCAGGACTTGCTTCTGGCGGGCGGAGAGTTGGCTGGCGGCGATAAGGGCAGCGGCGAGCAGGAGGGCCGCGACTACGACGATGAGGATCGGGTTGAGAAAGAACCTCCCTCCCCCTTCCCTTCTCCTTCCAGTTCGAGCCATGCTCTTCTCCTTTCTTGCTTCTCCAAGAGCTTACTATGTTCGCTTGCCCTGGGCAAATCGAGCTCGACCGGGCAAGCTAGTTAATTAGGCTGGGGGCTCTTGCCCTCTCGCGAGGGCCTGGGCCACCTCCCGAGCTCGGGCGGCCAGCCGCTCGCTCACCCAGCCCTTGGCTAAGGCCCTATCTAGTTCGGCCTCGTCGATCAGGCGCATCTCGCCTCCCGGGAGGCGGACGAGGTCGAGCTCAAGATCCACATACCTGATCCGGTCGGGGTAGATCTCGATCGGGGTGTTGATGTTATAATACTCCCCTTTCAGCTCCCCGCTTGGGGAAAGATACCTCGTCTTATACCACCATCGGCCGGGGACGAACTCCGTCACTGCCCGATCGCCGGGCTCCTTGGCCACCCCCAGGCCGTCATATAGCCCTGGGGACTTGATCTCCCGTTCCAGCTCCACCAACTCCTCCGCCGGGCTCAGCCGGGTCACCCTCCCCTGGCCGAGGATTTGGACCCGCCCATCGAGCTTGACATGCTCGATCGCTAGGGTGGCCCCGACCTTGAGGGCCTCCACGGGCGAGGGGGAGGAGATCAGCATCAGCCCCTTCTCCCGCGAGCGGGCGAGCCGCTTGACCATCCGCTCGAGGAGGTCGATCTCCTCCTTCCTCCCCGAGGCTTTAGTCTGGTGGTGGCCGGCCAGGGTGGGGAGGACCTCGCTCCGGAGCTCGTCCAGCCGACGCTTAGCTGAGCCGGGGAACTCGATCTCGGCCGCTGGCTGGCCCTCGAGGAGGAGGGCCGGGGCTCGGGCCTGAGGGGCCTTCTCGTCGAGTTTGGCCACCAGCGCCGCCAGTTGGGCGATGTCCTCGGCCAGGACCGCCCGGCTCCGCCCCTCAGCGGCGGTGTGCCAGACGATCCCCCAGCCCTTGGGGGCCAGCTCGGCCCCGAGCCAGGCAAGACGCATCCGCTCGCCGGGGTCCTCGATCTTCCGGCTGGTGGCGATCCGCCCGGTCGAGATCAGGACGGCATACCTTCCGGGCAGGCCGATCATCCTCCGCAAGAGGGGCTCTCGCCCTCGTCCGGGGAGCTCAAAGACCTGGACGGTCACGACCTCGCCGGGATGGAGCTCCTCGCCGGGGAGGAAGCCGCTGGCACCCCCGAGGTCGACCAGGCTCCCAGCCGGGCCGGAGGAGCGGACCACCCCGCGGAAGACGGAGAAGAGCCCGAGCTCGAACCGCCGGACGATCACATCGAGCAGTTCCTCTTGCAAGATCACGATCAGCCGCTCAAGACCCTCCCTCACCCCCGAGACGAAGACCCCCTGGAGGTCCTCCAAATCGTAGAGGTCGAGGTCGTAGGGCTCTTGGTTCGGGGCGAGCTTGAACCGCTCGCAGATCAGCTCCGAGGGCTGGGCGATCGCAAAGCCATGCTTCCGGAAGAGGTGCGTCAGGGCCGTGGAATAGATCCCTCGAATCCGCAAGGCATACATGGGGCTTTAGGATAGCAGATAGGCGCGGCCGGGGACAAGGAGGCCCGGGGCTTGGCTGCCGATCCCAAGGCTGTTATCATCTGGCAAGGCGAAAGATGCTCGAGATCGATGGCTCTCTCGGCGGGGGCTCGGTCCTCCGGCTGGGGGTCGGGCTGGCCGCGGCCCTGGGGAGGCCGGTCCGGATCTACAATATCCGGAAGAGCCGCCCCAACCCCGGGCTGGCGGCCCAGCACCTCGCCGGGCTTCTGGCCGTGGCGGAGTTGTGCGAGGCCGAGCTGGCGGGGGCCTCTCTCGGCTCCCAGGAGGTCCTCTTCCAGCCCGGGGAGATCAGGAAGAGCGAGCTTCAGCTCCGGATCGAGACCGCCGGCTCGGTCGGGCTGGTCCTCCAGACCCTGCAGCTCGCCTGCCTCGGGGCAAAGCACCCCGTGAGGGTCCGGATCGAGGGCGGGGGGACCTTCGGGAAGTGGGCCCCGCCGCTCCCCTACTTCGAGCTGGTGAACTTCGCGATCTTGAAGGGGTTCGGCTACCTCGCGGAGGTCCGGGTCGAGCGAGAGGGGTTCTACCCCAAGGGCGGGGCGAGGGCCGAGGCCACCTTCCATCCGGCCAAGATCGCCGGGCCGCTGGACCTGAGCGAGCGAGGAAGGCTCCTCCAGATCACGGGGATTTCGCTCGCCTCTCATCACCTGCGGGAGGCACAGGTGGCCGAGCGGCAGGCTGAGGCCGCGAAAGAGCTGCTGCGAGGCCTGGGCGTGCCAGTGGAGATCAGAACTGCCTACGCCGACACCCGCTCCCCCGGCTCCGGGATCGTCCTGGCCGCGAGCTTCGAGAAGACGGTCCTGGGCGGGGATGCTCTAGGTGAGCGGGGGAAGAGGGCGGAGGAGGTGGGCCAGGAGGCGGCCGCACAACTGCTCGAGGACCTTAAGAGCGGGGCGACCCTCGACCGCTACATGGCCGACCAGATCATCCCCTTCCTCGGCCTCTTCGGCGGCCGCTTCCGCTGCCCTCATGTGACGGAGCACCTCCGAACGAACATCGAATTGGTCGCGCTCCTCCTGGGGAAGAGGCTCACACTCGCCGACCATTGGGTCACTGCTGATCGAGCCTGAAGGCTTGACTTCCCCAATAGGATTACGCTATATTCGAATCGGTATCCCGAAAGGGCAAACTCACGGGAACGTGAGGGCGCAAAGCTACGGGTCCAGCAAAGGACAGCCGGGCTGCCGAAGGATACCGTGCATCCTTCGGCATAGGCCCTCTCGAGGAAGGAGGGTCTTACGATGGAGGCACAGAAGGGGTTTAGGTCTCTCCTCATCCGGTCGATCGGGGTGGTCATCCTCAGTTCGCTCGCTCTCCTCTCTCCCGCCTCATTAGGCCCCGCGAGCGTGGCCCAGACAGCGGCCTATCCCTTGATCCCCCTATTGATGTGGGGTGATGGCCATAATGCCGTGGATGATGCCGCCTATGGCCTGGCCGTCGACTTCCAGGGGAATGCGGTCGTGGTCGGGACCTCCGGGATCATCAAGTATTCCGAGGATGGCCGGAGGCTCTGGCAAGCGCCCTACGCCGGCATAGCCTACGGCGTGGCGACCGACTCCTTGGCCGATATCATCGTGGCCGGGACGGGAGGCTTGGTCAAGCTCACCTCCGAGGGAAAGCAGCTTTGGGCCATAGCCGGTGAGTTCTACAAGGTGGCGGCCGTCGCGGGTGATCGGATCGTGGCCGTCGGCCCCGATGGCGTGAGGGCCTATACCCTCGGCGGGGAGGCCCAAGCTGAGCTGGCCTACCCTGGCCGGCCTTACGGTCTGGCCGGGTCTGGCGAGATAGTTGTGGTCATCGGGACGGCAGGGCTCATTAAGTATGACCTCACAACTGGGGAGGAACTCTGGAGAGTGGGCTATGGAGGCGAGCTGCGAGGCGTGGCCCTCGACTCCGCGGGGAACGCGGTCGTCGTCGGCTCGGAAGGGGTCAGCAAATACAGCCCCGGCGGTGGGCTCATCTGGCATCAGCCCTTCCTCGGAGAGCCCCAGGCGGTCGCGATCATCCCCTCGAGGGAGCCCTTCCAAGGAGATGAGATCGTCGTCACCGGCGGCTATAAGGGCGGTGATTGGGACTACCGGACGGTCAAGTATAGCCCTGATGGGGAAGAGCTGTGGGAGGTTCGCTACGATGGCGGCCAGGGCGATGACATCGCCTACGCCGTGGGCGTGAGCCCGGCCGGCCGGATCTATGTTACCGGGGCCTCGACCCTAGCTAAGGCCGTGGCGGGCGCTCAGGCCGGACTGCCAGTAGTGGACAAGGATTATTACACCATCCAGTATGGCGAGCGGCCCCTGCCGGAGGCCTTGGAAGCCCGGGGCAGAGATCAAGCCCGATGCTCACCTGAGGGGCTCCTCAGGGCCGCATTCACGACCTCGAACCCCAGGCCGCTCACCGGGGAGGCGATCTCCTTTGCGAACCAGTCCTATGACCCCGACGGCTACCTTGTGGCCTGGAGCTGGGCCTTCGGGGACGGGAACACCTCCCAAGCCTGGGAGCCCCAGCACCACTATGACCGGAAGGGGAGCTACACCGTGACCCTTACCGTGGTGGACAACGATTT
>JAPWVC010000041.1 GCA_028275195.1 Candidatus Acetothermia bacterium | reverse complement strand
ACTGGCGCGGCCCGAAAGGGAGGTGAGCAGGAATGCTCAAGGAGAAGAAGACCCCGAAGAAGCCAGAGACCCCGAAGAAGCCCTCCGGCGGCTGCTGCGGCTAGACGCTTCGGGAGAGAGTTGGAGGCGGCTGGGGAGGTCGAAAGGGCCTCCCCAGCTACTTTCTCGCTAAGAGGTAGATCTGAGCACCCCGTTCGACCAGGCGGCAGGCGAGGAGCGCCTCTTCTAGGTCCTCCCCTAGGCTCACGATCCCATGGCGGGCGAGGATCAGGGCCCGCGAGCCGGTCTCCCGCAGGAGCTCCGCCGCTCGGTCAGCCAGGGCCTGGGAGCCGGCGGGGGCGTAGGGCGCGACTCGGACCGGGCCGCTGAGGCTATGCCCCATCTCTTCAGTGATCGGTGGCAGCTCCGAGGCGATCAGGCTCAGGGCCAGGGCATAGATCCCGTGGGCGTGGACGACTGCCCGGGCCTCCTCACGGGCGTGGTAGATCGCTAGATGTAATCTGAACTCAGATGATGGCTCCCGCCGCCCCGCTAGCCTCTTCCCTGTCAGGTCGAGCGTAACGATGTCCTCCGGCTCCATCGCGAAGTAGTCCAGCTTCGTCGGGGTGATCAGGACCCGATCGCCCTGGCGACAGCTCACATTCCCATAGCTCCCGAGGACCAATCCGAGCTCGGCCATCTTCCGCGCCGTCTTGATTATCTCCTCAGGGGAGCACATCGGCGATCGCCTCGGCAAATGGGGGTCGGAGCACCCCCCGCTCGGTGATGATCGCGCTGATCAGCTCGTGGGGCGTGACATCGAAGGCCGGGTTCCTCGCCTTAGCCCCGGCGGGGGCGAGCCTCAGGCCCCGGATCTGGGTGACCTCCTCCGGTGAGCGCTCCTCGAGTGGGATCTCCTTCCCAGTCGGGCATGCCGGGTCGAGGGTCGAGGTCGGGGCGGCCACATAGAACGGGATCTGATGATAATGAGCCAGGACCGCGAGGGCATAAGTCCCGATCTTATTGGCTATATCGCCATTCCTGGCGATCCTGTCCGCCCCGACGAGCACGGCCCCCACCTCCCCGCGGGCCATGAGCCAGCCGGCCATCCCATCGGTGATCAGCTCATAGGGGATCCCCTCTTGCTCCAGTTCCCAGGCGGTGAGCCTGGCCCCCTGGAGGAGCGGGCGGGTCTCGCTCACCAGGACCTTTCTCAAGCGGCCCATCTCCCAGGCAGATCGGACCACCCCCAGAGCCGTCCCATACCCACCGGTGGCGAGCGCACCGGCATTGCAGTGGGTCAGGACCGTCACCCCTTCGGGGAGGAGCTCGGCCCCGAACCGCCCGATCCGCCTGTTGGCCTCGATGTCCTCGCGATGGATCTCTTCGGCCTCAGCCAGGAGGGCCTCCTTCAGCCTCGCCAGCCCCCTCCTGCGCTCCCTTCGGTAGACACGAGCCATCCGCTCCAGGGCCCAAGTCAAGTTCACGGCCGTCGGCCTGGTCCTCTTCAATTCCTCCAGCACCTCCCGGAACCGCCGATCGAGCTGGGCCTTATCTTCCAGATCTTGGAGGCCCAGGACTACTCCATAGGCTGCGGCCAGCCCGATCGCCGGGGCCCCGCGGACCCGCATCTCCCGGATCGCGCGGGCTAGCTCACGGTAATCCCGGATCTTCAGGACTACGGTCTCCTGGGGGAGCCGGGTCTGGTCGAGCAGCTCGACCGCGCCGTCGCGGTAACTGACTGGAGTGATCAATCGCTCCCGTTCCATCCTCTCTGGGCCATTTTAGAGGCCGGCAGTTGAGCTGTGAAATTAGCCCAAGCCCTCGGCCAGGCCCACAAACTGCTCCATCCGGAAGAGGCCGAGGAGGTGGAGGTTCCCCACATTCACCATCTCCAGGCCCGCGGCTCGCGCGGCACGGTAGCAACGGAGAGCCTGCTCCAGAGGGGTGGCCTCCAAGTCGGCCATCGCGAAGTCGCCGTGGAAGATGAGGAGCGAGTAGGGGATCCCCCGATCGATCGCGGCGATGAACTCCGCGATCCTTCCGACCTCCGCCTCATCGACATAGCCGGGGACGAGGAGCGTCGTGGCCGTGAGGAGATGGTGCTTCGCTTGGGGCAGATACTCCCGCGCGAGC
Organism: Candidatus Acetothermia bacterium; assembly: GCA_028275195.1. Classification (GTDB taxonomy): domain Bacteria; phylum Bipolaricaulota; class Bipolaricaulia; order RBG-16-55-9; family JANLFV01; genus JANLFV01. Next base: position 8,836 of record JAPWVC010000041.1, on the reverse strand, counting down.
ATCTCGAAATTCTCGTAGGCCCGGCGATTCGAGACCCCGCTCAAGGCCAGGCTCAGCCGCTCATCCCAGGCCTTCAAGTCGAATTTAATGATCCCGCCGGACTCCAAGGAGAGCTCGGCCGCCCTCCGGACCAACGCGGGGTTCCCGCAGCCGTTCCACTCCCAGCAGATTCGGAGCTCTCGCCCTCGCCTTTTGGCCTCTTCCAAGGCCGCAGCGCTCGCCCGGAGGGCGAAGGGGAATTGGGGCTCGGGCGAGCCGCCGAAGTGGCAGATGCAGCGGACCCCGGGCCGGAGGGCTCGGTTGACGAATTCGTCCAGGGCGATCTTGGGCCCTTCGCTCAAGTATTTGTGATGGGCGTTCTGGCAGAAGAGGCAATCGAAGTTGCACCCGAAGTAGAAGACGGCCAGGTTATAGGATCTGCCCTCGGCAGACTGGCAAGGGGGACAGAACCAGGCGGCGCAGCAGTTGGTCGGGAGCGGATCATAATAGGTATGGGCCAGGGCCTCGTCTGGGCCGACGAGTCCCTCGAGCTTCCCCGCACGGTTCCCCCGCAGGCCGCAGTAGCCCCGTCCGCCCTCGGGGATGAGGCAGCCGTTGCTGCAGAGGCCGCAGGGGATTCCGTCCTCGGCCTTGGGGACCTCGGGCGGGAGACTCAGGGCCCTCCGGACCCGCCGGTGCGGGGCGAGCAGCCGCTCCATGGCGGCGGACTTTAGGCAATCATAGCAAAGGCCGATCTCCCTCGAGATCAGCCCCGCCCGGCCACAGGACTCACATCGTCCCATTGCCCCTCACAGTCAATTTACATCGCCAGCTCTTGCCGCTCAAGCCGCGCGGGCTTTTGTTGTATAATCAAGATCGAGGTCGCCGATGAGAAGGTCACTCATCTTGATGGCCTTGATGATCTGGGCCTTCGCCCTCGCTCCCCTTTCGGTCCAGGCCCAGGGTGAGCAGGGGCGGGTCGAGCTCCTCTTAGCCGAGGGGGTGATCGACCCAATCATGAGCCGTTTTATCGCCCGGGGGATCACGCAAGCTGAGCAGGCCGGGGCCGAATGCCTGATCGTCCAGCTCGACACCCCCGGGGGGCTCGACTCCGCGATGCGGGAGATCGTCCAGAAGATCATGGGCTCCCGCGTCCCTGTCGTGGTCTATGTCGCCCCTGAGGGGGCTAGGGCCGCCTCCGCCGGGGTCTTCATCACCCTAGCCGCCCATATCGCGGCGATGGCCCCGGCGACTGACATCGGCGCGGCCCACCCCGTGAGCCTCGAGGGGGAACTGCCGGAGACGATGGAGACCAAGGTGGTGAACGAGGCCGCATCTTATATCCGGACGATCGCGGAGCGGCGGGGAAGGAATGTCCAGTGGGCTGAGGATGCCGTCCGCAAGAGCCTATCGCTCACGGCCCAGGAGGCCTTGGAGAAGGATGTGATCGACCTCATCGCGCGCGACCTTGAGGATCTCCTCCGGCAGCTCGATGGCCGGGAAGTCGAGACCGCCTGGGGGAGGGCCGTCTTGAAGACCGGCACTGCCGCGGTCGAGAGGATCGAGATGAGCCTCCCCGAGAGGTTCATCCACAGGATCATCGACCCGAACATCGCCTACATCCTCTTTACCCTCGGGGTCTGGGGGATCATCGCCGAATTCTATAACCCTGGAGCGATCCTCCCCGGCCTGGTGGGGGCGATCCTCTTGATCTTGGCCTTCATCGCCTTCGGGAGCCTCCCGGTAAACTGGGGCGGCATCGCCCTGATCATCCTGGCCGTGATCCTCTTCATCCTCGACATCAAGGTGAGCGGGTTCATCCTGAGCATCATCGGCGGGATCGCCTTCATCCTCGGGTCGCTCTTGCTCTTCCGCCCATTCGGGGTCCGGCCCCCCGCCCTCCCCGAGCTGGGGGTCAACCCCTGGCTTGTGGCCGGGACGACCGCGGCCTTTGTGGCCTTCTTCATCTTCGTGATCGCCAAGGTCGTCCAGGTCCACCGCGCCCGGGTGATGAGCGGCCTCCCGCGGGTGATCGGGGCCCATGGGCTGGCGGTGACCGACCTCACGCCGCGGGGGGTGGTCTGGGCCGACGGGGAGGAGTGGACTGCCGAGGCGCTCGATCCACCGATCGCGAAGGGCGAGGAGGTCAAGATCGTTCAGGTAGAAGGGCTCCTGGTGAAGGTAGAAAGGGTGAAAAGGAGGTAAAAGATGGGTTTAGGGAGCGCCATCCTCATCATCTTTGTGGCCCTCTTCGCGCTGATCATCCTCTCCATGGCGATCAAGATCGTCCGGGAGTATCAGCGCTTGGTCGTCTTCCGGCTGGGGCGGGCCCTCCCCCAGGACAAAGGGCCGGGGATCGTCTTCCTCATCCCCTTCATCGACCGGCCGGTCTGGGTGGACCTCCGGGAGCAGTTCCTCGACATCCAGCCCCAGACCTGTATCACCAAGGACAATGCCCCGATCTCCGTCGACTTCCTGATCTACTGGAAGGTGACCAACCCCCGGGATAGCGTGATCCAGGTCGCGAACTTCGCCGGGGCCTCTCAGGGGATCGCCACGACCACCCTCCGCGCGGTCATCGGGGACATCGTCCTCGACGATGTCCTGGCCAAGCGGGACGAGATCAACCATGTCTTGCGGGCCAAGCTCGATGAGGTCACCGCCCGCTGGGGGGTCAAGATAACCTCGGTCGAGATCCGCGAGATCCTCCCCCCTAAAGATGTCATGGACGCCATGACCCGCCAGATGTCGGCGGAGCGGAATCGGAGAGCCATGGTCACCGAGGCTGATGGGAAGAGAGAAGCGGCGATCAAGGTCGCGGAAGGAGAGAAGCAGTCGGCCATCCTCCGGGCCGAGGGGGACCGCCAGGCGGCGATCCTTCGGGCCGAGGGTTTCTCCCTGGCCTTGGAGAAGATCTTCAATGTGGCCAAGACTGTCGATGCCAAGACCCTCTCGCTCCAGTATCTGGAAGCGCTCAAAGCGCTCGGAGCGAGCCCGGCGACCAAGTTCATCTTCCCCATGGAGTTCGCGGAGTTCCTCAAGCCCTTGAGCGGCTTCGCCAAGGAGGCCTTCGCCAGCGGCGGGGGGAGCGAGGGAGGGGAGAATGGCTAAGGGAGGTAAAGGATGCCGCGCGCGCTTTATCCGGGGTCGTTTGACCCCATTACTTACGGCCACATCGACATCGCCCGGAGGGCGAGGCGCCTCTTCGATGAGCTGATCGTCGGTGTCTTCGCCAACCCCAACAAGCAGACGCTCTTCTCCCTCGAGGAGCGGAAGGAGTTGGTCGAGCAGGCCCTCCGCGAGGAGGGGCTGACCGATGTTAAGGTCATCGGCTACGATGGCCTGCTGATCGAGTGCGCCAAGGAGCTGAGGGTCGAGGCGATCATCCGTGGGCTGCGGGTGAACTCCGACTTCGACTACGAGTTCCAGATCGCCCTCACCAACCGGGACCTTGACTCCAGGGTCGAGACCGTCTTCCTCATGACCAGCCGGGAGTATGTCTTCCTCTCCTCCTCGATGGTCAAGGAGATCAAGCGCTTCGGCGGGGATGTGAGCCGGTTCGTCCCGCGGGTCGTCGAGGAGGCCCTGGAGAGGAAGCTCCAGGAGACGATAGGGAGGGAACGGCGATGATCAGCCATTACTCCAAGGTCGAGGCGGAACCGGTGGCGATGGAAGGCGCTAAGGAGGTGAAGGTCCGCTGGCTGATCGCCGAGCGGGAAGGGGCTCCGAACTTCTACATGCGGCTCTTCGAGATCGCCCCCGGAGGCCACAGCCCGAGGCATAAGCATGATTATGAGCATGAGATCTTCATCCTCGAGGGGCATGGCCTGGCCCTCGATGGGGGGAAGGAGGAGCCGATCCAGGCCGGTTCCTTCTTGTTCATCCCTCCCAATGTGGAGCACCAGCTCCGCAATACTGGTGAGGCTGCCCTGAAGTTCCTCTGCCTCATCCCCAGGAAAGGTAGACCGCCAGGACCAGGAGCACCCCTGCGGTGAGGCCAGGTCACCGGCGGTCGGATTGCCCGAGCCGGGCTCATCGAGTATCATGAGGCGAAGGTAAGGAGGCCAAGAGGATGGGGAAGGAAGAGGTTCTGAGTAGCGTCCTAGAGCAGATTAAGAAGCGGTATGGCGAGGGCTCGATCATGTGGTTGGGGGAGGAGGGGAAGCTCGATGTCGAGACGATCCCCACCGGCTCGCTCGCACTGGACATCGCCTTAGGGATCGGTGGGATCCCCCGGGGCAGGATCGTGGAGGTCTTCGGCCCCGAGGCCGGGGGAAAGACGACCCTAGCATTGCACATGATCGCCGAGGCCCAGAAGCTGGGTGGGACCGCGGCCTTCATCGACGCGGAGCACGCCCTCGACCCGAGCTACTGCCGCGCTATCGGGGTCGACCTGGACCACCTCCTCCTCTCGCAGCCCAACTCCGGGGAGCAGGCCCTGGAGATCACGGAGCAACTGGTCCGGAGCGGGGCGGTCGACATCATCGTCATCGACTCCGTCGCGGCCCTGGTCCCCGAGGCGGAGATCGCCGGGGCGATGGGGGAGGCCCAGGTCGGGCTCCAGGCCCGCCTGATGTCCCAGGCGATGAGGAAGCTCGCGGCCGCGATCTCTCAATCGAAGACTACGGTAGTCTTCGTCAACCAGATCCGCTCGGTGATCAGCGGGACCCAGTGGGGGCCCCAGACCACGACCACCGGCGGGCTGGCCCTCAAGTTCTACACCTCCGTGAGGATCGATATCCGCCGGATTGGGACGATCCAAGAAGGGGATGAGAAGATCGGGAGCGAGACCCTGGCAAAGGTGGTGAAGAACAAGCTCGCCCCGCCCTTCAAGGAGGCCCAGTTCGACATCATCTACGGGAAGGGGATCGTCCGCGAGCGGGACCTGATCCACACCGGGGAGAAGTTCGGGGTGATCAAGAAGAGCGGGGCCTGGTATTCCTTCAACGAGACCCAGCTCGGGCAAGGATTGAGCAACAGCGCGGCCTTCCTGGCCCAGAACCCCGATCTGGCCAATGAGATCGAGCGGGAGATCCGCCGCCGGGCCGGGCTCCTCAAGGAGGCCGAGGAGCCAGAGGCTGAGGAGGCGAAGGAGGCCACCGCTCCGCTCGTGGCGAAGGCCAAGCGCGGTGATGCCAGGAAGTGAGGATGAGCCCGAGGAGGCCAGGAGGTATCTCCTCCGACTCCTCCGCTACCGCCCGCGGAGCCGGGCCGAGGCGGAAGCCCGCCTGAGGAGGCGAGGCTACTCCGCTCAGACCATCGCGAGGACCTTGAGTTGGGCCGAAGAGGCCGGCCTGCTCGATGATGCCCTCTTCGCTAAGCTCTGGATTGCCGACCGCTTAGAGCATCGGCCTTGCGGGGCCTTGCTCCTCCGCCGCGAACTCCAAGAGAGGGGTGTCCCGCCGGAGATCATCGAGGCGGCGCTCGCACAGGCCGGGCTCGATGAGGAGGAGCTTGTTCGGGAGCTGGCAGAGGAGCGGTTCGCCCGGTATCGCGACCTCCCGCCAGAAGAGCGCCGGGCGAGGTTGCTTGCCTTCCTCGGGCGCCGGGGCTTCCCCGCCTCGCTCTGCGCAAGAGTCCTCCGCGAGCTGACTAGCTAAATCCCCCTGGGACCTTGACAAATTGGGGTGAAGGGGTTATAATTCTGCCGTGTAGGCAAGTGCGAATATGGCGAAGTGATAACATCGCGCCTGCGAGTGTGAGGAGGTGAGGGTTATGCTTCTGGAGAAGAAGGGGCCGAAGAAGCCGGAGACACCGAAGAAGCCTGCGGGGAAGTAGGATGCAGGCGGTCGTGAAAGATGTAGCGGCGGGGCCGGGGAGCCTCCCGGCCCCGCTGGTTTTCGGGCTTGGACCTAGTCTTAGACCTTTAGAAGAGCTCGTCCATCCCGAACTTGGCCGGCTCCTTGAGCGGCTGGCACTTGGGGCAGAAGAAGGTCCCTCGCCCGCCCTGGTCGATCTCCTCGATCGGGGTCCGGCACCGTTCGCAGGGCCGTCCGGCTCGGCCATAGACCTTGAGGAAGTTCTGGAACTCCCCCTTGCTCCCGTCGATGTCCCGGTAGTGGGAGACCGAGGCCCCGCGATGCTGGATCGCTTCCTCCATGATCTTCTGGATCTCGTCGAAGAGGCAGCGGGCCTCACTCAAGGTCAGCTCGTTCGCCAACTGGCGCGGATGGATCCGGCAGCGGTAGAGGACCTCGCTGGCGTAGATGTTCCCCACACCGGCGATCTTGGCCTGGTCCAGCAAGAGGCGCTTGATCTCCTGGTTCGTGCGCATCAGCTTCTCGAAGCTCTCCCACTTGTAATTCGGGGTGAACGGCTCCAGTCCTAGCTTCGCCAGGCTCGGGAGCCTCTCCACACCTTGGGTGGGGCTGAGGAAGAGCCGGCTGTAGCCTTTGATGTCATCGAGGTGCAACTTCATCCCATCGGCGAAGTGGAGGACAAGGCCGATCTCCTCCGCCTCCTTCTCATCGAGGAGGAGGCGGCCCTCCAGGCCGAGGTGGAGGATGAGGGAATAGTGGTTGTCCAGGTCGAAGATGAGATACTTCGCGCGGCGGCGGACCCTGACGATCTTTGCCCCGGTGGTCTTAGCTTCTAGCTCCTTCGGGCTCGCATCCTGGAGCAGGCTCGGCCGGCGGAGCTCGAGCCCGGTGATCTCCTTCCCCACCACCTCCCGCTCTAGGCTCCTTTTTATGGTCTCTACCTCAGGAAGCTCGGGCATCGTCACCTCCAAAGGCGCTTGACACTCTTCGGCCCGAATGATATCATAACCCCGACAGGCGGGTCTATAGCTCAGAGGTAGAGCGCTCGCCTGATAAGCGAGAGGTCGGTGGTTCGATTCCACCTAGACCCACCAAAAGCTCTCCTCAACTCTTATTGGGGACGTAGCTCAGTTGGGAGAGCGCCTGCCTTGCACGCAGGAGGTCGGCGGTTCGAATCCGCTCGTCTCCACCAGGCTTTGCCTGGATCATTCATCTTCGCCGACCCAAAGGGTCGGCGAAGGCTTTTTATGGGACTAGCCTGAGCCAGCTCAAAGGGCTAGTGAAGGCAAATGGTCCAGGCGGAGCTTGGCGGAGGGGGTGGGATTCGAACCCACGGTGCACAAAGGCACGCCGGTTTTCAAGACCGGTGGTTTAGTCCACTCACCCACCCCTCCTTAAGGACGATTATACCAAGCCGAACTGAGGCTCTCTACCGCCCATAGCGAAAGACGAGCAGCAGGTTGCATACCGCTACGACTATGATCATTGCCGGGAAGGCATACTTGCAGAACCTCCCCCAGCCGATAGGATAGCCATTCCTCTCGGCGATCGCCGTCCCCACAACATTGGCCGAGGCCCCGATCGGGGTGGCGTTCCCACCGATGTCCGTCCCTAAGGCCAGTGTCCAGGCCAGCATCGGCAAGGCGAAGCCTTGGGCCTGAGAGAGGCTGCGGATGACGGGGACCATGGTGGCAGCGAAGGGGATGTTATCTATGATGGCGGAGGCGAGGGCTGAGACCCAGAGGATGATCGAGATGACCAGCGCTGAGTGGTCACCTGCCACTGAGCCGATGTAATCGGCTAACATCTCCAATACGCCGGTCTTCTCTAATCCCCCTACGCAGACGAATAAGCCGAAGAAGAAGAGCAAGGTCCGCCAGTCTACCCCTTTAACGAGGCGTAAAGCCTCCTTTCCCGCCGCGATCAGGGTGAGGGAGGCCGCGATCCCGGCTACAGTAGCTACCGATATCCCAGTGCTAGCATGGGTGACTAGGAGGACCACCGTGAGGGCGAAGATGGCGGTATTTATCCTGAATAGGGCCGGGCTCTTGATCGCCTCCTTGGGGGCCAGATATAGGGCTCGTTCCGCGCGATCTATTACCCCACGGTCTGCCGCCAAGGCGGCCTCATTCGGATTCCTCGCAGATGCCGGGGCGAGGGCCTTGCGGAAGAAGAGGTAGAATAACCCCAATGATATGATCAGCCCGATCCAGGCGATGAGCCCGGTATTGATGAGGAAGTCGGTGAACTTATAGCCCAGGGCAGTCCCGATAATGATGTTCGGTGGATCCCCGGCCATGGTGGCACTCCCCCCGACATTCGCCGCGAAGATCTCGGCGATGATCAACGGGACCGGGTCGAATTTGAGGAGGCGGCCGAGCTCGACGGTCACCAAGGAGAGGAAGAGCAGGACAGTGATGCTGTCGATGAACATGGAGAGGAAGCCCGAGAGGAGCATAAATGCGAATAAGATCGGGATGACCTTATAGTGTGCCAGCCGGGCCACATGGAGGCAGAGCCAGCGGAAGAATCCTACTGCCCCCAATCCCTCCACCATGATCATCATCCCCCCGATGAAGATGATGGTCTGCCAGTTTACTCCATGGGACTCTATATGCTCCTGGCCGGGGAGCCAGAAGGCCACCTGGACGATCTGCCGGAGGTTGAGGTCCCATAGGGCTGCATCCCAACTGCGCATGATGGCGAGAAAGACGACGGTGATGGTGAGGAGGGCGCCGATGAGGGCAGGGATATAGCGCTGGACCCTCCCCGTCAGGATGGCCAGGAACATGCCGAGGAAGATAGCGATAGCTAGACCTTGTTCTAGAGTCATCCTTGGATCCCTCGATTAATTAAATCCCCGGTCGGCTCCAGCCATGGGCCGGCAAGGCAACATTGCCGCATATCCTACCGTTTGCTCCATACAAGATCAAGTCCCTCCAACCTCGGCAGGATTGTTCATAGCCCACTTAGGGGATCCCCATAATGAACGGGATCGCGCTCTCCGCGATGACCTCCCGTTCGAGCCTTCCCAAGGCCAGCGGCGGGATGAGGAACCGGAGCTTGTAAGCCAAGCCCCTCCTCCCACGGCTCCCTAC
>JAPWVC010000040.1 GCA_028275195.1 Candidatus Acetothermia bacterium | reverse complement strand
GATGTGGAGGGGAGCTTCAATGTCCAATTGCTGGTGAGCCTCGGGCCGCCGGAGTTCTCGGCTATCGGCTTCGGCGAGCTCGGCGGGCTCCAGGTGGGGGTCCAGCGGCTCGGCGGGGGCCTTCGGGCCGGCCAGGAGAAGGAGGTCCAATTCCGCTGGAGAATGATCGCGCTCCCACTCGCCAAGCTCCGGGTCGTGGCCGACGCCCCGTTCGATAATGTCCCCGAGACCGATGAGGGGAACAACGCCCTGGAGGCGATCGTCCGGGTCGAGAGCCGCTACCTCGACCAGTGGTGGCTCGAGCGGATCGACGCCCCGGGGGCCTGGGCCCTCACCCAGGGCTCGCCGGAGGTGGTCGTGGCGGTGATCGACAGCGGGCTCGACTGGGCCCATCCCGAGCTGGCCGGGGCGATCTGGACCAATCCCCGTGAAATCCCGGCTAACGGCTTGGATGACGATGGGAATGGCTTTATCGATGATCTCCACGGCTGGGACTTCGTGGACTACGATAACGATTCCTTGCATGGTTCGCCGCTCGAGCCCCATGGGACGGCCGTGGCCGCCCTCATCGCCGGGGCAGCCGACGGGAAGGGGACGACCGGGGTGGCCCCGGGAGTGAAGCTCATGGACCTGCGGGTCCTCGACCGCCGGGGTGAGGGGCGGTGGGCCGACGCCTTCAAGGCCATCGAGTATGCCATTGCCAACGGCGCGGCCATCGTCAACATGAGCTTCAGCAGCCCCTACTCCGAAGAGGATGAAGCCTGGTTCAACCGCCACCTCGAGCCGCTCCTGGAGAGGGCGAGAAAGCAGGGGCTGATCCTCGTGGCCTCGGCCGGGAAGGTCGGTTGGCCGGCCCGCTCGCCCCATGTGATCGCCGTCTCGGCCACCACCAAGGCCGATGAGGCGGCAAGCTACTCCAACTTCGGCCCGGAGGTCGAGTTCGCCGCCCCTGGGGGCTCGCTCTCCTGGGAGCAGTTGAAGGCCGCCCTGGCCCGGGCCCGGAGCCTGGAGGATGTCCTCCCGGTGGTGGGGGACCTTCTGATCACCCCCTGGCCTGGGGAATACTACGGCTGGTTCGCTGGGACCTCGGCCTCCGCGCCCATCGTCTCCGGGGCGATCGCCCTGCTCCGCTCGCTCAAACCAGATTTGAGCCTCGAGCAGGTCCGCGAGATCCTCAAGGCTACGGCCACAGATCTAGGCGAGCCTGGCAAGGACGACCGCTTCGGCTACGGGCTGATTAATGCTGCTGCGGCAGTCAGGCACTTGGCCGCCGCTGGGCAGGAGCGTTAATGAAGATCTTCTTCGGGCTCTTGGGCTTGGCGGTCATATTCGCCCTTGTCCTCCTCCAGCCTAGTGTCTCAACCGTCCCTTTCCAGACCATCGCCTTCGGGGAGGAGAGCGGGGTCAAGTCTCGGGAGGCCCTCCTGATCACGAAGCAGGAGCAGTGGGAGGAGTTGTGGAAGGAGCATGTCTCCTACACCCGCCATCCGCCGCCCATGCCCCAAGTGGATTTTGCTAAGGAGATGGTCATCGCCATCTTCGGGGGGATTCAGGCGGAGGGCTCTCTCTTGCGGATCACGAAGGTGGAGAAATGGCGGGATCGGCTCGTGGTCCACTACACCGTCGACGAGCCATCCTGTTCCAAGTGCTCGCTCCCTACCGGGATGGTCCAGCCGTTCCACATCATCAAGCTCGAGCGAACGGACCTGCCTATAGTCTTTGCTAGGGACTAGTGCTCCCGCTTTGATTTGAATCCCGGCCAGTCTGGGTTATAATCCCCCTCAGCGGAGGAGGAGATGGGGTTCTTCGTGGCTCGGTTCGCTCCCCAGCGATTGAGCTGGCTCGCCCTTCTGAGCTTGACCCTCAACTTATGCGCAAGTCCGCTTAGCTCCATGGCGGACCAGCCCGGACAAGCGAGATGGGCCTTCTTCACCGGTGGGAATGTCTACTCCTCCCCGGCCATCGGGCCCGACGGGACGATCTATGTCGGCTCGGGGAGCACCAAGGTCTATGCGCTGAGCCCCGACGGGACCAAGAAGTGGGAGTTCAAGGCCGGTAGCGATGAGCGGGCCTGGGTCTACTCCACCCCGGCGATCGGTGCCGACGGGACGATCTACATCGGCTCGTATGACGGCAAGCTCTACGCCATCAATCCTGATGGCTCGCTCAAGTGGAGCTTCAAGACCTACGACAAGATCCATGCCTCCCCGGCGATCGGGCCGGAGGGGACGATCTACATCACCTCCTCTGACTCTCTCTTCTATGCGATCAAGCCAGACGGGAGCTTGAAATGGGCCTACGCCCTCGGGGCCGGCAGTTACTCCTCGCCGGCCGTGGGCGGGGACGGCACGATCTACTTCGGCTGCTATGATGGCTATCTCTACGCGCTCAACCCCGATGGGACCTTGAGGTGGCGGTTCAAGACAGGCGGGAAGATCGGCCACTCCTCCCCCGCGATCGGGGCGGACGGGACCATCTACATCGGCTCGCACGACCGCAGGCTCTACGCCGTCCGGCCCGACGGGACGAAGAGATGGGCCTTCTCGACCGGCGGGGAGATCTACTCCTCCCCAGCCATCGGCCCTGACGGGACCATCTATTTCGGCTCCGAGGACGGCAGACTCTACGCTCTCAACCCTGACGGGAGCTTGAAATGGACCTTTGCGACCGGCGGGCGGGTCCGCTCCTCCCCGGCGGTCGGGGCGGATGGGATCATCTACTTCGGCTCACATGACAAGAACCTCTACGCCGTTGATCTCACGGGCTTCAAGAGATGGAGCTTCTTCGCCGGGGCGCCGATCTACTCCTCCCCGGCGATCGGCGCCGGAGGCACTATTTACATCGGCTCGGGCGATAGCGCCTTCAGGCTCTATGCGATCACCAGCTCGAGCCCGGGCTTGGCTGATTCACCCTGGCCGATCTTCCGCCATGACCTGCGCCGCACCGGGAATGTGATTGAAGGCCACGACGGAGTGCCCCATGGGTAAGGCGTTTGCGAAGGCGTTGATAGTGTTGCTCGGGCTCCTCCTAGCAATGAATGGCCTCGCTTCGAGCGAGGGGGGCCTGCTCTGGCAGGTTCAGACCAGCGGGAGGATCTACTCCTCCCCAGCCATCGGCCCGGATGGGACCGTCTACATCGGCGCGGCGGAGGGGCTTTACGCTCTCGGGCCTGGCGACGGCATCATCAAATGGCTCTTCAGGACGGAGGGCGAGGTCGGCTCCTCCCCGGCCATCGCCCCCGACGGCACGATCTACATCGGCGGCGGGGTCGACAAGTTCTTCGCTCTAGACCCCGACGGCTCAGAGAGATGGCGCTTCTTCACCAGGGGCTCTCTTGCGGGCGCGCCCGCGATTGGAGCCGACGGCACAGTCTACGCCAACTCGGGCAATGGCCTGGTCTACGCTGTGAACCCAGACGGCTCTCCCCGCTGGAGGTTTGAGGCAGGTTCCTGGCTCAAGACCGCTCCGGCCATCGCGTCCGATGGGACGATCTACCTCACCTGCGGGCATGGGCGGGCCTATGCCCTGAACCCCGACGGGAGCGTGAAGTGGGAGTTCGCCATCCCCGGGGGATCGAATAGCTCCTCCTCGCCGGCCATAGATTCTGATGGGACAATCTACTTCGGGACCTGGGGCGGCGAGCTCTATGCCCTCAATCCCGATGGGAGCCTGAAGTGGCGGTTCCCCGCCCGGTCGTGGTTCGACTCCTCCCCAGCAATCGGGGAGGATGGCACGATCTATGTGGGCTCGGGGGACGGCGGGCTCTATGCCATAAACCCCGACGGGAGCCTGAAGTGGCGGTTCACCGCCGGCGCGCCGGTCGACTCCTCCCCCACGATCGGCGATGACGGGGTGATCTATGTCGGGGCGGGGAACGGGAGATTCTACGCGCTCAATCCTGACGGGACCGAGAGGTGGCGGTTCGCCGCCGGGAGCCGGGTGATCTCCTCGCCAATGGTCGCGAATGGGATCGTCTATTTCGGCTCGTGGGATGGGAAGTTCTATGCCCTCCGCTGCTCTAGCAATGGCTTGGCCCGCTCCCCCTGGCCGACATTCCACCACGACCCCCAGCGGACCGGGAGGGCCGAATAAAGAGAGAAGTGAGAATAACCGAGGCTCTAGCCCGACTTCCGCATCTATGCCACCCCGCGGCGCAGCCCGCTTCCCTTGCCTCCCGAAGGCCGGGAGGCCGCACCACTACTTGGTGTTCTTCTTCGGGCGGATGATCTCGTCGATGATCCCGTATTCCTGGGCCTCCTCGGGGGTCATGAAGAAGTCCCGATCCGTATCTTTTTCGATCCGCTCGATCGGCTGGCCCGTGTGCTGGGCCAAGATCCGGTTGATCTGGTCCCGGACCTCGAGGAGGTGCTCGGCATGGATCTTCACATCGGTCGCCTGGCCCTGGGCCATCCCGATCGGCTGGTGGATCAGGATCCTTGAGTTGGGGAGGGAATAGCGCTTCCCTTTGGTCCCGGCGGCCAGGAGGACCGCCCCGATCGAGGCGGCCTGGCCGATGCAGATGGTCTTGACCGGGCTCTTCACGAACTGCATCGTATCGTAGATCGCCAGCCCGGCGGTCACCAGCCCCCCAGGGGTGTTGATGTAGAGGTTGATCTCCCTTTCAGAGTCCTTGGAGTCGAGGAAGAGCATCTGGGCGATCACCAAGTCCGCCATGTAGTCATCGATCACATCCTTGACGAAGATGATCCTCTCCTCCAGGAGCCGGGAGTAGATGTCGTAGACCCGCTCGAACTGGCCGGTCCGATCGATCACGAACGGGATCTGCATCCTGAATCTCGGATCGCTCATGATCTTGCTCATCCTCCTCCCTCTCTCACCCTCCTACCCTTGCCTTGGATCTTCGCATTCTTGTAGAGGAATTCGAGGGCCCGCTCGGCCTCCAATTCCCGGCGGAACTCCTCAAGCCGGCCCTCCCGCTCGAGGAGCCCCTTGAGCTTCTGGGGGCTCAGGCCCCGCTGAGAGGCCTCCTCGGCCAGGGCGGCCTCGAACTCCTCATCAGTCAGCTCAAGCCGCTCGCGGCGCTTGATGGCCTGGAGGACCAATTCCCGCTTGAGGGCCCTCATCCTCCGGCGGCGCTCCTCCGCCAGCTCCTCCTCGCTTGGGAGGGGGAGCCCCCGCTCCTTGAGGGCCTCGAGGTCCTCCTGGAGCGAGGCCTCGATCAGCCTCTCGGGGATGGCGAGCGGGGTCCGGTCGATCAGCTCGTCGAGGACACGGAGCTTCATCTGCCGGGTATATTCCCTGGCCAGCCGCTCCTCCAGCTCCGTCCGGACATGGGCCTTCAGCTCCTCGAGGCTGGGGTAGCCCAGCTCCCTGGCGAAGGCCTCATCGAGCGGGGGGAGCTCGACCCGCTTGAGCTCCTCGATCCGGAGGACGGCCCGCTCGTCCTCGCCGAGGGGAAGGAGCGCCTCCTCGCCCACTCCCTTCCCCAGGAGCGGGTCGTTCTCCTCGACCTCCCATTCGACCTCGCGGCCCTTCGTCCGCCTGCGGCCATCGACAATCTCGCTCACGATCGCCACATCCCCCACCTCGGCCCGGCCCTCCTTGGGGACCAGGACCGCGTGCTCCCAGCGGAGGCGGTCGAGCTCCTCATCGATCGCTTCGGGAGTTACCTCCGGCTCGGGGAGGGCCTCAACTGTAATCCCGAGGTAGTCCTCGACCTCCACTTCGGGGAGGACCTCCACCTCGGCCTGGAAGATGAACGGCTTCCCCTCCTCGAACTGGAGGACCCTGGCCTGGGGGGCCACGACCGGGCGGAGCTCCAGCTCCCTCAGGGCCTGAGGGAGGTATTCCTCGATCAGCTCCTCCTGGGAGTCCCGGTAGAGGAAGTCCGGGCCGAACTGGGCCTCGAGCAGCCGGCGCGGGGCCCGTCCGGGCCGGAACCCAGGGATCGTGACCCGCTGGGCCACATGGCGGTAGACCTCCTCCAACTTCCGGGCCACGACCTCCGGCGGGAGCTCGACCTCGACCACCCGGGTCGTCGGGCCCCTGGCCTCGACCTTAGTCCTCATCAGTTTTGATTATACCTGGCCTCAATAGGGCCGGCAAACCCTAAAGCCCAGGCCCTCACTCATGCATCCAGCTCGAGCTAAGGGGTCACCAGTTTACCTTGCCCGATGGCCTCGCCGAAGAGCGCCCTCGCGGCGTTGACGAGCCCCGAACCCTGCTCCTCCTTTGGGAGGCCGAGGTCCTCCGCCGCCTGCTCGAGCCGGGCCCGGATCAAGCGGTTATCCCTTATCCCTGAGGAGATGAGGAGCGCGGCCGCGCCCGCGACATGGGGTGCGGCGAAGGAGGTCCCGCTCGCCAGCCTGTAACGCCCGCCGGGATAGGTGGTGGGGATCGCCTCCCCCGGGGCGGCGAGGTCCACCTCCGGTCCGGAGTTGCTGAACGGCGCGAGCCGGTCGGCCGCGGTCGTGGCCGAGACGGCGATCACCTCGGGGTAGGCCGCGGGGTAGAGGACGGCCCCGGACTCGTTCCCCGCCGGGGCGACCAGGACCAGCCCGGCCGACCAGGCGGCCCGGACCGCCTCCCTTAGGGCTTGGGAGTCTTCAGGGGTCCCCAGGCTCATGTTCGCGATCTCCATCCCTTGCTGGATCGCCCACTCTAGCCCCTTCACTACATCGCTGATCGCGCCATGGGCGTTGCTTCCCAGGACCTTGACGGCGTAGAGCCAGGCCTTCGGGGCCACCCCCACTAGACCGGAGCCGTCCTCCACCGCCGCGAGGACCCCCGCCACCTCGGTCCCATGGCCGTTGTCATCCCAGGGCTCAGGGTCGTTGTTCACGAAGTCGTAGCCCCCTCTGTAATTGGCCCGCAGGTCGGGATGGTCCGGGTCGAGCCCGCTGTCGAGGAGCGCGACCTTCACCCCTTCGCCCATGTAGCCCCGGGTATTCGGCCTGATCCGGATGTATGGGGGCTCGCAGCCGGAGAGCAAGAGCAAAAGCAGGAGCACGAGCGAGAGGGCAAGGAGGCTCAAGCTCAGGCCCGCTCGCCGGAGCCGGCTGGACCTGGAACTGAACCAAAGAAGCGGCAGGAGCAGGAAGGGGATGAGGGCGAGGCCCAAGCCCTTCGGGGGGTGGTGGACCACCTCGGCGTCGATCCGGTCTACTCCCCAGGGGAGCCACTCCCAGGTGAGCTTCAGCTCTTGGACCCCCAGGGGCTCCGGGGCGGCCACCTCCCCATCGGGCTCGATGAACCGGATATAAGGGTTAGAGGCTAGCTTTTGGATGGCCTCCTTGGGGAGCTCAGCGAGGACGACATTTATGAACTGGTAGCGATATTCAATCCGGCCCCCGAGGGCCGCCAGCTCAGCCAGCGGGGTTGGAGGCCCGGCCTCGGGCTCGGCCATGGTCGAGAAGGAGGGCCCCCCCAGGCCGAGGAGGACCCGCGTCGAGCCGGAGGCGGAGGCCGATAGGCCGAAGATCATCAGGAGCAATAAGAGAGCCGAAAACGGCCTCATGGCCCCGATGATAGCCCGGCTCGCGAGGGGAGGCAAGCCCTCAGGCCTTGGCGCGGAGGAGGTCGGCAGCGACCCTCGTGAAGACCCGGACCTGGAGCTCGAGGCTCTCGAGGTCGATCCGCTCGTTGTCCCCGTGAATCATCTTCAGCCGGTCTTGCATCGTGGTCTTAGTCGAGAGGGGACAGAGGCCATAGGCCTGGGCCCCCAG
Organism: Candidatus Acetothermia bacterium; assembly: GCA_028275195.1. Taxonomy (GTDB): domain Bacteria; phylum Bipolaricaulota; class Bipolaricaulia; order RBG-16-55-9; family JANLFV01; genus JANLFV01. Next base: position 3,466 of record JAPWVC010000040.1, on the reverse strand, counting down.
CTCCCTCAAGAAGCGGGAATCTGTCGCACCGGTGAGGAGGAAGGGGACGATCTCGCTATCGGGGAACTCCGCGCGGAGGGCCCGCTCGATCGCTTTATAAAGGTCTGTCCCGAGCGGAGAGCCCGAGGCAGGATGGTATTGCAGGACCTCGAGGTCGAACTCGACCCCTAGCTCTTGAGCCAGCTCCCTGAGCTTGGCGAGGACCTCCTCCCTGGAGGAGCTGGGGAGGAGGCGGCAGTCGAGGACGAACTCGCAGGAGTCGGGGATCACATTCTCCTTCACCCCGGCCTGGATCATCGTCGGGGAGATCGTCGTGCGAAGGAAGGCGTTGAGCGCCTCCGGCTCGAGGTCTGTCCCCTCAAGCAAGGGCCGGAGGTCCGGCTCGGCCCGGGAGTCGAGCTCGAGGAGCGCGCGGCCTAGCCTCTCCCCCTCAGGCCCTAAAGCCCCGGCGACCCTGGTCACGAGCTGTTCGACCGCTGCCTCGATCCTCTTCGGGAATCGATGATGGGCCAGCCGGTCGATCATGGCTGCCGCCCGCACGAGGGCGTTCTCCTCATGGGGGACCGAGCCGTGGCCTGAGCGGCCCTTGACCCTCACTTTGAGCCAGAGGAGCCCCTTCTCGACCGTCTCGATGGTGTAGAAGACCTTCTTCCTGACCACGAGCGGCTCCCCGCCGCCCTCGTTGAGGACATAGTCCACTCGCAATAGCTCCGGGTGCTCCCGGCTGAGCCAGCCGACCCCCTTCTCCCCGCCCCGCTCCTCGTCGGCTGTAGCGAGGTAGACGAGCTCGCCGTTGAACTCCAGCCCCAGCCGCTTAAACAGGAGCAGGGTCAGGGCCTCGGTGATCGTCTGGCACTTCATGTCCAGTGCCCCCCGGCCCCAGACATACCCGTCGGCCAGGGCCCCGGAGAAGGGGGGATGGTCCCATCGCGTGGGGTCGGCCACGGGGACGACATCGATATGTGAGAGGAGCATCAGCTTAGGGCCGCTTCCCCGGCCCGGGAAGCGGAGGTAGAAGCTCCCCCGCCCCGGCTCGGGCTCGAGGAGCTCGCCCTTGAGCCCCTCCTTCTTGAAGAGCCCCTGCAAGTAGCGTGCGGCCTCGGTCTCCCGCCCCGGCGGATTCGAGGTGTCGATCCGGATCAGCTCCGAGAGGAGCTCGGCCCCCTCCTCGCGGTAGGCCCGCCAATCTACCCGCTCAAGCCAGTTTCCCAAAGGCCATCACCTCACCTCGCTTGGCTCGAGAATATAACTTCCCCGAAGGGAGGTCAAATCCCTGACCGGTATAATGGCCGGGATGGAACCATTTGTCCTCTTCCCTGAGCTCTGGCTCCTCGACCTGGCCGTCTACCTCCCCAAGCGGAAGGCCTTGGTGATCGCCGACCTCCACTTGGGCTATGAGGAGGCCCTGAGGCGGGAGGGGGTCCTCCTCCCACCGGGCCATCTCCGGAAGGTCCTGGCCCGGCTGGAGCGGCTCCTGGCCCAGCTTAAGGCGCTCGAGCCCCCGCGGGCGGCGGATCTCTTGATCATCAACGGTGATCTGAAGCACCGCTTCACCCCGCTCTCGCAAAAGGAGGAGCGCACGGCCTCGGACTTCCTGGCCTCCCTCAGCGGCCACTTCCGCGAGGTGGTCCTCATCCGCGGGAATCACGATGTCCACATCGAGCCGCTCCGCGGGCGGGGGCTCGAGCTCGAAGATGCCCTCAAGCTCGAGGATGAGCGGCTCCTCATCATCCATGGCGATCGCGAGCCCGAGGAAGAGGAGCTCAACGGCGTGGAGCTGATCCTCATCGGCCATGAGCATCCCGCGGTCGGGCTGAGGCGCAAGACCGGCCGGATCGAGCCCTACAAGGCCTTCCTGCTCGGGGAGTATCGGGGGAGGAAGCTCCTGGTCCAGCCGTCGTTCAACCTCCTCGTCTGCGGCTCTGACCTTACAAAGGAGCAGGCCCTCTCGCCCTTGCTCGATGAGGAGCGGCTCGGGGCCTTCCGGGTCTACCCCGTCTCTGATGAGGGCGAGATCTACGCCCTCGGGCCGCTCGGCCCTCTCCTCCGGCCGGCCTGAGCCTGACCGAGCCCGCGCTGGTCTGGTTTTGCTCCACCGTATATAATTGGGCCATAAGGGCTCCATCGGGCTTGGATGGACGGACGCCCTGAGCTACAGGACCGAGAAGATGAACGGTGTGGACCGCGAGCTAGCCCTCTTCCGCCTCGAGGCCGCGCGGGATCAAGATTGGCTCCGGTTATTGACCGAAGCCATGGGTGCGGGGCTGGCGATCATCTCCCGAGACTATCGGACCCTCTGGGCGAACGATTACCTCAAGGGGGTCTTCGGGGAGGTCGAGGGGAAGCACTGCTACGAGGCATATAACCAGCAGCCGGGGGTCTGCCCCTGGTGCGCCGTCCGGGAGGTCTTCGAGGCCGGGAAGGAGCGGGCGGAGACCGAGGCGGTGGGGAAGGATCAGGCCGGGAGGACGGTCTGGTCCAAGCTCGTGGCCACACCCCTCCGGGATGACAAGGGCGAGGTCATCGCCGCCCTGGAGGTGGTGATGCCGATCACGGAGCGGAAGAGGATGGAAGAGGCCCTCCGGGCCTTAAGCCGGGTGGCCCTGAAGATCCAAGGGATCCTCGATGAAGAGGGGCTCCTCGAGCTGGCCGCGGCCGAGCTTGCCCAGACCGGCTTCCGCTTCACCTTTTGGGCCGTGAAGGGAGGGACCCTCCTCCGGAGGTATAGCTCGATCTCGCATGGGGAGCTCGAGACCCTGTATGATCTTCTGGGGAGCGAGCCGGAGGAGTTCCAGGTCCCGATCTCCCAGAGCCCGCTAGTGGAGAGGGCCCTCCAGGAGCATGGGATCATCGCCAGCTCGGACTTGAAGGGGAGCCTCCTCCTCTCCCAGCTCTACCGCTCCCATCCCGAGATCATAAAGGCGCTTGAGGAGAGGGTCCGCGGGGTCCTCTACGCCCCGCTCCCACTCGGAGGAGAGGCCCGCTGGCTCATGACCGCCGTCCTAGAGGAGATGAGCGAGGAGGAGCTAGGGGCCCTAGAGCTCTTCGCACGGCACCTCTCGACGGCCCTGGAGAATGCTCGTCTCTTCCGGCGCCTCGAGGCCTCCTATGAGGAGCTGAAGCGGGCCCAGGAGGGGCTCCTCCGCGCGGAGCGGCTGGCCACGCTCGGCCAGCTCGCCGGGGCGATCGCCCACAACCTGCGGAACCCTCTGGGAGTGATCAAGAACTCCGCCTTCTACCTGAAGGCCAAGCTGCGCGGGAGGGAGGCTCGCGAGCATCTTGCGCTGATCGAACAGCAGGTCGAGCGGATCGATCGGCGGATCGCGGACCTCCTGAGCTTGGCCTATCAGCGGCCACTCAGCCTCAAGCGGGTCGACCTCGGACTGCTCATCGATCGGCTGCTCGGGCAGCTCGACCTGCCGGCGGGGCTCGAGCTAAGCAAGGCCTTCCCGCCCGAGCCGCTGTG
>JAPWVC010000039.1 GCA_028275195.1 Candidatus Acetothermia bacterium | reverse complement strand
TCACCTAGCCCTCTATCTGCCATCATTGCGGCATACTCCATCTCCGAGGGGAACACGCACTCATATTGGGGACAGTAAAGGGAGTCAAAGACCCTCTTAATTGAGGGGATGAGCCCCGGGAGAGGCAGAAGGTCCTTCTCTAATGCAGCACCCTGAAGGGCCTTGATGACCAAGTCTTGGTAAGCCTGGGGTGAGAGGGCCCGCGGGCCGCAGGAGGTCAAAGCTAGCAGGAGTCCCAACAGCAAGGATACTAACCGAAGCCCACGCCCGAGCATCGCCCTAAGTCTAGCCCGGCTTGCCCTCGGCGTGCAACTGCGCTACGCTATCCTCAAGCTATGGCCGGCTGGCCGAAGTGGCGGCAGCTCAGGATCGGGGTCCTGATGGGCGGCCTCTCCGCGGAGCGGGAGGTCTCCTTAAGGTCGGGGGAGAATGTCTATCGGGCCCTGAAGGCCCGGGGCTATAATGCGATCAAGCTCGAGCTCTCCTCCCCGGACGAGCTGATCCCCAAGCTCGCCGAAGTTGACCTAGTGTTTATCTGCCTCCATGGCGGGCTCGGTGAGGACGGGACGATCCAGGCCCTCCTCGATTGTCTGGGGAAGCCTTATACTGGCTCTGGGGCCCTCGCTAGCCGGCTGGCCTTGGATAAGCTCCTGGCGAAGGAGGCCTTCCTCCGGGCCGGGCTCCCCACCCCTCCTTATATCCATCCCGATTCTGAGGGCTGGCTTGCGGCGGCACTGGAGGGGGCGGAGCGCCTGGGCTTCCCGGTGGTGGTCAAGCCCCGAGCTGAGGGCTCGAGCCTGGGGGTGAGGATCGTTCATAGCCCGGCGGAGTTAGAGGCAGCGCTCCGCGAGACCAAGGAGCGGTTCGGTGATCTTTACCTCGAGAAGTTCATCCCCGGGAAGGAGGTCACCGCCGGGATCTTGCGGATCGGGGGGGAAGACCGGGCCTTGCCGCTGATCGAGCTCCGGCCTCGGGAAGGGTTTTATGACTATAAGGCCAAATACACCCCCGGGGCGACGGAGTTCATCATCCCCGCCGCGCTTGAGCCCGAGGTGGCACAGAAGGCCCAGGAGCTAGCGCTCGCGGCCCACCATGCCTTAGGCTGCTTCGGCTTCTCGCGGGTCGACTTGAGGGTGACCGAGGCCGGGGAGGCCTTTATCCTGGAGGTCAACACCATCCCGGGGATGACGGCCACGAGCGATCTCCCCAAGGCTGCAGCGGCCGCGGGAATCCCATTTGAGGAGCTGGTAGAATATATGCTCAAGACGGCCTTTAAGGAGGGAGAAGATGCCAGGAGTTTCGACTAGAGCCGGGCGGGTCCCGCCCTCGCCGATCCGCAAGCTCGTCCCACTGGCCGATAGGGCGAAGCGGGCGGGGAAGAAGGTCTATCACCTGAACATCGGCCAGCCGGACATCCCCACGCCGCGGGAGTTCCTCGAGGGCTTCCGGAAGGCCCCGGAGGTCTTGGCCTATAGCCCCTCCCCGGGGTTCGAGGAGGCCCGCGCGGCCTTCATCCGCTATTACCGGCGGTTCGGGATCGAGCTCGAGCAGGAACAGCTCATCATCACCGTCGGGGGGAGCGAGGCGGTAACCTTCGCCATGCTCATCGCCCTTGACCCCGGGGACGAGATCATCATCCCCGAGCCATTCTATGGCCCCTACAGCGGCTATGCCGAGATCGCCAATGTCAAGATCGTCCCGCTCACGACCCATCTCGAGGAGGGCTTCCGGCTCCCCTCGCGAGGCGAGATCGAGGCCAAGATCACGGAAAGGACCAAGGCGATCCTCATCACCAATCCCGGGAATCCCACCGGCGTGGTCTACACCCAAGAGGAGCTGGAGCTCCTGGGGGAGATCGCCCTGGAGCACGACCTCTTCCTCATCTCCGACGAGGTCTACCGCGAGTTCGTCTACGACGGGCTGAAACACACGAGCGTCCTGGAGCTACCCGGCCTGGAGGAGCATGCCATCTTAGTCGACTCGATCTCCAAGCGGTTCAGCGCTTGCGGGGCCCGGATCGGTGCGCTCGCCAGTCGGAATAAGGATGTAATGGCCGCGGCGATGCGGCTGGCCCAGACGAGGCTCTCGCCCCCGACGGCCGGCCAGCTCGGGCTGGTCAATTATTTGAACTCTCCGGCCTATCCGCGGAAGACCGAGGAGATGATCGAGGAGTTCCGCCGGAGGCGGGACCTCCTCTATGAGCGGCTCCTGGGGATCCCCGGAGTCCGCTGCACTAAGCCCCAAGGGGCCTTCTATGTGATGGCCCAGCTCCCGGTGGCCGATGCCGAGGAGTTCACTGCCTGGCTTTTGACCGACTTCGAGAGGGAGGGCGAGACGGTGATGCTCGCCCCCGGCGAGGGGTTTTACAAGACCCCAGGGCTGGGGAAGAGCGAGGCCCGCCTCGCTTATGTCCTCAACCGGGGAGAGCTCGAGCGGGCCCTCTGGCTCTTGGGTGAGGCCCTGGCGGAGTATGCCGCGCTGGAGAGGGTCCCGAGCGAAGCCGAGGCCTGAGGAGCCGAAGTCGAAGCGGCGGCTCGACCTCCTCCTGGAGGAGCTCGGCCTGGTGAAGAGCCGCTCCCAGGCCCGAGGGGCGATTCTAGCGGGAAAGGTCCTCGTGGACGGTGTGGTGGTCGACAAGCCCGGGACTTTAGTCCGCGAGGGGGCCGAGCTCGAGCTCCGGGAAGGGGCTAGATATGTCAGCCGGGGCGGGCTTAAGCTGGAATGGGCCCTCCGGGCCTTCCAGGTCGATGTCCGCGACAAGGTGGCCATCGATGTGGGGGCCTCGACCGGTGGTTTTACTGACTGCCTCCTCCAGCATGGCGCAAGGAAGGTCTATGCCGTCGATGTCGGGCGAGGGCTGCTCGATTGGCGCCTCCGGCAGGATGAGAGGGTGGTCGTCTTGGAGGGGCGCAATGCCCGCTACCTCAAGCCGGAGGAGATCGGCGAGCAAGTGGACCTGGCGACGATCGATGTCTCCTTCATCTCTTTGAAGCTGATCCTCCCGCCGCTTGTGGCCATCGTCAAGGAAGGAGGAGAGCTGATCCCCCTGGTCAAGCCCCAGTTCGAGGCCGGCAAGGGGAAGGTCAAGCAAGGCGTGGTCCGCGACCCTCAAACTCACCTGGAGGTGTTGGAAGAGCTCAAACGGTTCATCATCGAGGAGCTAGGGCTCTCCCTGCTTGCGGCCACTTACTCCCCGATCAAGGGGCCGGAAGGGAATATCGAGTTCTTCTTCCACCTTAAGAATGCCCCCGGTAGCTCTCGAGCGGTCGATCTTCCCAAGGCCGTCCAGGAGGCCCATGATCGCTTCAACCGCTGATAGCCGACTTATTGGCCAGCCGGAGCAGGTCCTCCCGTTGCCAAGGGGTTGATCCCCCTAACGAATTATGATTATCTTGTGAGTATGGTGATGGACCTGCTTGTGTCAGAGGTGGAGGCTTTAGGACAGGGGCATTCGGAGATTCTGGCTGTCTACCTCTTTGGCTCCTGGGCTGAGGGGGTGGCTCATGCCCGGAGTGATCTTGATCTGGCGGTTCTCCTCCGGCCGGAGGTCGAGAGGGCGGACTATGCCGATCATCGTTGGGAATTGCTCGAGGAGCTGAGCAGGGCTCTGCACTCCCGGCTCGACCTCATCATCCTCAACCAGGCACCGCCGCTACTCCAATTTCAGGTGTTGCAAAAGGGGAGACTCCTCTATGATCGCGATCCGGACCTGCGGGCCGAGCTGGAGATGCACATGTTGAGTCGCTATTACGATGCACGACGCTACATCGAGTTCCACTATAAGCATCTTGCCGCGAGGATTAGGCAAAGGGGGCTAGGCCGTGGATGCCCGCGTGATCCAAGCCAGGTTGAAAAGGCTCGATGAATGCTACCGGAGTTTGGAGCGCTTCCGCTCGCTTTCCCTCGCGGAATACCTCGAGGACGAGGACATCCAGGCCATCGTCGAGCGTAAGCTGCAGGTGGCCATCCAAGCGTGTATGGATATTGCCAACTACCTCATCGCGCATGAGCAGCTCCGCATCCCGGATGACGAGAGGGATATCTTTGCAGCCCTGGCTGAGGGAGGGATATTGAGCAAAGAGTTAGCCCGGCGGATGCAAGGGATGGTCAATTTCAGGAACATCCTTGTGCATGAATACTTGGAGATCGATTCGCGAATTGTCTATAAGCACCTGACGGAGCGCTTGGAAGATCTCAGCGATTTTGCTCGAGCGATCGTAAGCTACCTGAGGTTGTGAGCCCTATCAGCAGGCCTTGCTCATCTTTTGAGGATGATCGTCATCGGCCTGACCGGGGGGATCGCGAGCGGGAAGAGCCTGGTGGCTAAAGAATTGGCCAAGCTCCCAGGCTTCACTGCCGTCGACATCGATAGGCTCGCCTGGGAGGTCTATCGCCCCGGCTCGAAAGTCTACAGGAGGCTGGTCGAGCACTTCGGCCCAAAGATCCTGAAGGAGGACGGGGAGATCGACCGTCGGAGGCTCGGGGAGATCGTCTTCAACGACCGAAGAGAGCTGCGATTCCTGGACGAGACCGTCCATCCTGAGGTCACCGCCCGCCTGCGAGAGGTCCTGGAGCAAGAGCGGCGGCGGGGGACGAAGGTGCTCATCCTCGAGGCCGCGCTCCTCCTTGAGTCGCCCCATGTCGACCGCTCCATGTTCGACTACATCGTAGCCCTTCGGGCCGGGCGGGAGGAGCGTCTCCGCCGGCTCCGGGAGAGGGATGGCCTCACTCAGGAGGAGGCGGAGCGCCGGATCGGGGCCCAAGACCCCAAGAGGCTAGAAGAGGCGGATTACATCATCGACGCCTCGGGGACTCCGGAGGAGACGGTGGCCAAGGTCAAGGAATTGATTGCCTCGCTCATCGAGCGGGGCTAGGATAAAGCCATGTTGGAGAAGAAGACCTGGAAAGAGGCGCATGAGTGGCTCAGGACTGCGAAGGTGGCCCTGATCCCCGTGGGGAGCACTGAGCAACATGGGCCGCACCTCCCGCTGGGGACGGACTTCTTCGCGGCCAAGGCCCTGGCGGAGGCCGCGGCTCAGGCGACCGGGGCAGTCTGCACCCCAGCGGTCCCGGTCGGGCTATCTGAGCACCACCGGCAGTTCTGGGGGACCCTCTGGGTCGAGCCGGACCACTTCCGCGGGTATATGCAGGGGATTGCGAGGAGCCTCGCCTACCACGGGCTCAGGCGGATCATCTATATCAACGGCCATGGGGGGAACCTCGCCGCGCTCCAGGAGGTCTGCCGCCGGCTCCGGCAAGAGGGGATCTATGCCCTGGTCTGGCAGTGGTGGCACGCGGTGGCCGAGCTCGCCGCGGAGCTCTTCCCCCAGGCCGGCTCCCATGCCGCTGAGGCCGAGACCTCACTGATGCTCTACCTCGCTGAGGAACTGGTCGATAAGGGCGCGCTCGAGGAGGCGGCCTTGGGGGCCGCGCCGAGGTGGGGCCTCCAGCGATCGGGGGCGGAGGTCGGATTCGATACCCTCGACTTCTCCAAGAGCGGCGCGACCGGGGACCCCCGGCGGGGGACGCGGGAGGCCGGGGAGAGGCTCTACCGCGCGGCCCTGGAGAGGCTGGTCGAGCTGGTCTGCTGGCTGGAGGGCCTTCCGGAGGAGGAGCTCGAGCCGAAAGGGCATAAGCCTTAGCGTGAGACCCCCCAGCGGGCTATTCATTTTGGCTGTGGGAGTCCGCGGGCTTAGAATGGGGTGAACACTATGAAGAGAGCCCCCTTCTTGCTCCTGGCCTTAGCCGCTCTCCTCGCCGCTTCGGCCGGCTATGGTCAGCCGCTCTCGCCCGGGGGCGGGCCGACTTTAGGCTGGCTCCCCCTCGATTTCACTGAGCTGAACGGACACCTCGCGCAGGCCGGGCTCCCCGAGCTCGGGCCGGGGCTGGGCCTCTCTGGGGCGAGCTACTTCGGCGAGCGGCAGGGGAGACTGGCCATCGGCGGGCTCGCTGCCTACGGTGTGGCCGAAGCTACCAGGCTCGATAAGTCCGTTAAGCTGGCGCTCCAGCTCACCGGTTTAGCCCTGGAATACGGCGAGGAGGCTCGGCCCCCTTTGGGGCAGTTCGGGCTCTTCGTCGGTGGGCTGATCGCCCCGGCGAGCCTCAGCCTCAGGGTCACATTCCATCCAGCGGAGGACTTCGGCGCGGGCCTGGAGAGGCCCTCGGGGACGGGCCTGAGCCGCGAGTTCCTCGCCCTGGCAGCCTACGCCGGAGGGGAGTGGGCCCTCGATATAGGTCGGCTCCGCCTCTCCCTGGGATATCTTTGGGCCGGGGCGACGACCAACTGGAAGGCCGACGGCCGGGACTTCCCCGGCCCAGTGGAGAGCTTCCGCGGCCCGCTGGTTCAACTGACCTTTGTCTTCGGACTAACTAACTCGCTCGCCCGGCCCCTCGGCCTTAAGCCTTAAAGCCGAGCTTAACCCTTCACCGGCCGGCCCAGGGCCTCCAGGGCCCTCCGGATCTCCTCGACGCTCGCGCCGTCCTCAATGGTCGAGAGGTCCCCGAGCTCCCTCTCCTCGCAGATCGCCCTTAGGACCCGGCGCATCACCTTCCCCGAGCGGGTCTTGGGGAGTTGGGAGACGACATTGAGGACCTTCGGGGTGGCGATCGGGCCGATCTTCTCCCGGATCAGGCCAATGAGCTCCTGCCTCAGGGCCTCGCTCTCGTCTGCCCCCTTCTTCAGGACCACAAAGACGGCCAGGGCCTCGCCCTTCACCTCATCGGCCACGCCGATCGCTGAGGCCTCAGCCACCTGAGGGTGACTCGAGATGACCTCCTCGACCTCCCTCGTCCCGAGCCGGTGGCCCGCGACATTGATCACCTCATCGGCCCGGCCGAGGAGCCGATAGTAGCCGTCCTCGTCCTTGATGGCGTAGTCCCCGGTGAGGTAGAGCAGCTTCCCATGGGGCTTGAACCGGCTCCAATAGCTCTCGAGATACTTCTCATCGCTCCCCCAGACGGTCATGAGCGCCCCCGGCGGGAGCGGCGGGAGGGCCACAAGATAGCCCCTCGTCCCTGGCGGGACCGGCTCGCCTTGCTCATCGACCACCTCGAGCTTCCAGCCCATCGCCTCTCTTGTGGGCGAGCCGGGCTTGATCGGGAGAGGCTCAAGCCCCATATGATTCGTGATCATCGGCCAGCCGCTCTCCGTCTGCCAGTAGTGGTCGATGACTGGCTTCTTCAGGGTCTCGTGGGCCCAATGGTAGGTCGGCTCATCGAGCGGCTCACCGGCGAGGAAGAGGTAGCGCAAGGAGGAGAGGTCGTGGGCCTCGATCCAATGGGCAGGGAACTTTCGGAGCATCCTCAAGGCCGTCGGGGCGGAGAACATCACCGTCACCTTGTGCTTCTCCACGATCTCCCACCAGATCCCCGGGTTGGGGCTGTCGGGAGTCCCCTCATAGACGACGGTGGGGATGCCGAAGAGCAGCGGGCCGTAGATGATGTAGCTATGGCCGACGACCCAGCCGATGTCCGAGGTGGACCAGTAGATGTCTTCCGGCCCGCAGCCGTAGATCTGCCACATCGAGGCATGGAGGGCCACCATGTAGCCGCCGGTGTCGCGGACCACTCCCTTCGGCTTGGCCGTCGTCCCCGAGGTGTAAAGGATGTAGCTCGGGTCGGTCGAAAGCATCCGCTCCGGCTCGACCCGGGCCTCCCCGACCCGCTCTAGCTCCTCTTCCCAGCTTGAGTCCCGCCCCGGGGTGGTCCGCCAATCCCTCTCCAGGCCGCGGTCGAAGACGATGACTTGAGGGACTTTCACCCGAGCTTGCTCGAGGGCCCGGTCGACGATCTTCTTCAAGGGGATGGGCTTCCCCTTCCGGACACCGCCGTCGGCGCAGACCACCAGCTTCGGCGAGCAGTCATCGATCCGGTCCGCGAGGGCCTCATAGGAGAAGCCGGCGAAGACGACCGAATGGATCGCCCCGATCCGGGCACAGGCCAGGACGGCCACGAGCGCCTCGGGGACCATCGGCATGTAGATCAGGACCCGGTCGCCCTTGTTTACTCCTCTTGCCTTGAGGACCGCGGCGAAGCGGTTGACCAGCTCGTAGAGCTCGAGGAAGGTGACGATCCTACTCCCTCCGGTCTCCGGGCTCTCCCAGATGATTGCTGGCTTATCCCCCCGGGGCCCGAGGGCATGCCGGTCGACGGCGTTATAGCACAGGTTTGTCTCCCCGCCGGGGAACCAGCGGAAGAACGGGGCCCGGGAGTCGTCTAGGACCTTATCCCAGCGCTTGAACCAGTGGAGCTTCTCCGCCTCCGCGGCCCAGAACCTCTCCGGATCCTCGATCGAGAGCCGATAGAGCTCCTCATAGCGATAGGCCATGATCGGACCAACCCTCCTTAAGCTCGATATGGCAGCTTATTAATTCTCCGCGGCCGGGCGGGGCCTTGCAAGTTCGGCTCGGCTTAGATCAACTTCAGCTCATACCTGATGGTATAGCCCTTGAGGAGCTCGCTCACCCGCCGCTCGAGCCGCTCACGGTCCACTCCCCGCTTGGGCTTGACCATAATCTCCGCCAGGGTCCCATAGACCCTATGCTCGCCCACCTTTACCTCGACCTTCTCGGCCAGCCCTTCGGCCTCGAGAGCCTCGAGCTCCCTCTGGTAGACCCTCCGGACGGCATCCCAGCGGAGCTCGGGCTTGAAGATCTTCCCCACCAGGGTCATGGGCATCCTCTCGAGGAAGACGATCTCCTTGGGGACGGCCATCGGCTCGCCGATGTTCCTCTTGCAATATTCGAGCAGCTCCTCTTCCGTGGCCTTGGCCCCCTCCTTGAGGACAATGTAGGCCATCGGGACCTCGCCGGCGTAGGGGTCGGGCCGCCCGACGGCCGCGGCCAGGGCCACCGCGGGATGGCGATAGAGCGGCTCCTCGATCGTGGCCGGATCGATGTTGTGGCCACCTCTGATGATCAGGTCTTTCGCCCGCCCGGTGAGCCAGAAGTAGCCGTCCTTATCCTGCCTTCCCAGGTCGCCGGTATTGAGCCAGCCCGGAGCCACCCAGATCCCACGGTTGTGCTCCTCCTGGAGGTAGCCGGGAAAGACATTCGGCCCCTTGATCACGACCAGCCCGATCTCGTCGGTCCGGCAGTCCCGGACATACCTCCCCTGGTCGTCGACGATCACCGTCTTCATCTCCTGGTAGGGGAGGCGGATCCCGATCGAGCCGACCCGCCGTTCCCCGTCCCGTGGGTTGACCGAGCTGGCGCAGGCCCCCTCGGTCAGGCCGTAGCCCTCCAGGATCTTCACCCCGGTCCGGCGCTCGAACTCCCTGAACAGCTCGACTGGCATCGGGGCCGCGCCACAGATGGCATACCTCAGGGAGCTTAAATCTTCCCCGGCCAAGGGGACCTGCAGGAGCGCGGCGTAGACTGTAGGGACCGCGCTGAAGAATGTGGCCCGATAGCGCTCAATGATCTTGAAGAAGTTCTGGATGATCGCCCGATCGCGGTAGCCCGCAGGCGAGAGCAAGACCACGGTCGCGCCGAAGGCGAAGGGCGTGAGGCCGGTGATGATGACCCCATTGACATGGAAGAGCGGGAGGCCGCAGAGCAGGACCTCCTTCTCCGAGAAGTCCCCCATCACGGCGATGGCCCAGGCGTCGTAGACCTCGTTGAGATGGGTATGCTTTGCCAATTTGGGCAGGCCGGTCGTCCCCCCGGTGTGGAAGAGGGAGGCAATCTCATCCGGCCCGATCTCCCGCCGGCTGGTGAGCTTGGTCGGATCATACTTGCCCACCAGCTCATCAAAGCTGTAGACCCCTTCCTTCTCATCCCCCGGGCCGCCGACCTGGAGGACCGCCTCGAGCTTCAGCTCCTTCCGGATCCGCTCGACCTTCTCCCAGATGTCCACGCCCGGCTGGGGGCCGAGGGCCACGAGGATCTTGGCCTTGGCCGTGCGCATGATCTCCTTGATCTGGTCGGCCCCCAGGAAGGGGTTGATCGGGTTGGCGATCCCCGCCGCCTCGCCGCCCCAGAGGGCGAAGTGGGTCTGAGGAAGATTCGGCAACAGGATCGAGACCACCTCTCCAGGACGGAGGCCCAGGTCATAGAAGAGGTTGGCCGTCTGGTTGATCCTCCCCCAGAGCTGCTCGTAGCTGATCGCCAGGGGCTTATCATAGTCCTCGCCCCGGGGGATGAAGTAGAGTGCCACCTTCTTCGGGTCGAGCCTCGCCCCCCGCCGGATCAGCTCATAGGTGTTTTGGGCCGGGAGCCGCTCCGCGAGCGGGACCCTCTCGAGCCTCTCGATATCCTCAACCCCTCTGATCGGGAATCTCTCAGTCATCTTAATCCTCCTTGGCTTTCGGTCTATTTTGGCACGGGCAGCTGGGAGAGGCAACTCGAAGCTCAGGGAAAGGGAAGCCCCCGCGGGCATGTGGCGGGGGCTCTGGAATGCCTAAGAGAGTTCTCGGCCATTAGAGTAAGGCCTGGGCTCTGTAAAGGGCGATACCGACCGTGCCTAAAGGTGGGGAACCAGGTCACCCCGAGCTGGGCAAGGGGCGACCTTGGCAAGGCCCAGCTCTCCCTTGCCTTGGAGGGCTCACTCTTGCTCCGCAGCAAGCCATCTGATATAACGGCCATGATGCGGGAGAAGATCGTCGTCCGCGAGCTACGGAAGAGCTACGGCCAGGTCCAAGCCCTCAAGGGGATCAGCTTCTCCATCGCTGAAGGCGAGATCTTCGGCTTGCTTGGCCCGAACGGGGCGGGGAAGACCACTACCGTAGAGATCATCGAAGGGCTGAGGAGGCCAGACAAGGGCGAGGTCCTCATCGACGGCCAGTTGGTTAAGCCGGGCTTGAGTCCCGAGCTGAAGCAGCGGATCGGGGTCCAGCTCCAGGAGGCCCAGTTCTACGACAAGATCAGGGTCTGGGAGTTGCTCGACCTCTTCGGGAGCTACCATCGCCAGGCCCTCCCGGTGAAGGAGTTACTAGAGCTCGTGGGGCTAGAAGATAAGGCCAGAAGCTATGTGGAGCAGCTCTCCGGTGGCCAGAAGCGGCGCCTCTCCCTGGCCGCGGCACTGGTGAACGACCCTGAGCTCATCTTCCTCGATGAGCCGACCACGGGGCTCGACCCCCAGGCCCGGCGGCGGCTTTGGGAGCTGATCGCACAGATGAAGGCCCAGCGCCGGACGGTCCTCCTGACCACGCACTACATCGAGG
>JAPWVC010000037.1 GCA_028275195.1 Candidatus Acetothermia bacterium | reverse complement strand
TTTGATGTGAGTTACCCCGGGAACTGGTGCGCGGGAGCCCCGAGCGGAACCCTCCTCTATCAATCCATCTATAAGAACGACTGCGGCGAGGAGTTCCGCCCGCCCGTGGCCTTCGGGAGCTACTCCACCGATTACGGCCCTTCTGGGCCGCCAGGGGTCTATAGCTCGATCTCCGGGCCGGTCGAGGCGGACATCCTGGAGACGGCCACTTACCAGGTCTCAGCGGGCGCTTCCGGCCTCTCCTCCTGCGACGGGGGCAGCACGAGCCCTGTCCAGGTGATCATGGATGTCCCCCAAGGGTTTACCGTAATTGACACTGGCGGGGGAACCTGGACCCCGGGCAGGGACGGGACCGACGGGACGATCACCTGGACTGTGCCCGCCAGTGGCCCGCCACTGAATACCTCCGTAGTGCTTCAAGTCCCAGGGGTAGCCTATTGCTATACCACGGCCACCGCGACTCTCAGGGCCTCGGCCACCGACTGCTGCGGCTGCGACCTCTCCGCCTCGGACTCCACTACCACGGCCATCCAGTGCCGCGAGCTGGTGAACTCCCAGAAGGCGGCCTCCCCCTCCTCCGCGGAGAAGTGCTCGGAGTTTGGGTATACGAACACCTATACCTTTGCCGAAGCTGTGGGCTTGGACCAGATCACCTTCGGGGACCTGGTGTTCGTGGACTATGCGGACAATAACCAGCAGTATGTCCCTGGAACGATTAGCATCACCATCGATGACAATCCAGTTACGAGCTTCACTCTCACCGGCGGCACCGCTCCGGGAGAGCCACTGAGGGTCGAGGCCATCGATGGGACCTGGGGGGCGACCCCCATCTGGGGCCATACCCTCGTGATCTCCTACCGCCTGAAGGTCACGGCGGGCTCCCAGCCCTCCTCCTGCCCCGGCTCCTCGAGCTTCTACTCCTGGTCCTCTCTCGACCTCGGGCCGGACTGCGACCCGAGCCAGCTCGGGGAGTGCGTGAAATACGACGCCCTCCTGGTTGCGGCCACCACCCCGGCCATGGCCGTCAGCATCGCCGGCCTCCCGGCGATGATCGATGAGTGCGGTAGCTACCCCGTCACGATCACCCTCACCAAGACCCGCGGGACCCCGAAGAATGTCCGGCTCCAGCTTGCGAACCTCAACTACTACATCGTGGACCTCTCCACCATCACCTGCACTGGGGATGTCCTGCCGCCGGACTGCAATTCGCCCGCGGACTTCGGGACCTACTACGAATGGAGCTACGGTGACCTCTTCGCGGCCGCCCCCGAGGGGGCGAGGTCCGTGATCACGGCCGAGCTGAAGAAGCGGTGCGACCGCGGCCTGGACCTGACCGCCACGGCCCTCTTCGAAGACCTCTGCGGCGGGAGCTGCTCCGTCAGGGCCGCGAACACGCCCTCCTTGATGCGGACTGCGAACCTCTTCGTCTACAAGACCCCTGAAGTGATCTATGCCACCCAAAACCAGGTGAGCTGGACGATCTATGTCGTCAACAGCGGGTCAGGCTCGGCGAACGGCGTCTGGGTGGACGACCTCTTGGGGAGCGGGCTGGCCTACGCCTCCTCGACCGTCAGCCCCTCAACCGGGGTCACAACTAATCCCAACCAGGACCACACCGGCGCCCCGATCAACGGCGTCTCCTGGCTCATCGAGAAGATGGCCCCCGGGGAGACCCGGACGATCGTCTTGACCGCGAACTTGGTGGCCTGCACTGACCTGACTGACAATGTCTCAACGAGCTGCGGCTGCGGCGGGGAGGACTGCCGAGCGCCAGTCGGCGACAGCTCCAGGGTCCTGATCCCCACGCCCAATGTGGTCAGCACCTCCCTTACCGCCTCCCCGATCGACACTTGCCGGACCCAGCCGGCCACCATAACGATCAAGAACGCGGGCGACTCGGCTGTTTATGAGCTCGAGGCCAGCGAGACCCTCCCGAGCGGGATCAGCTATGTCCCCGGCTCGACCAGGTGGCGGAAGGAGGGCGGTCCTTGGACCCCGGGCTCGGACCCCGCGATCGTGGGGTCTACCCTCACCTGGACTAAGAATGAAATATCCGGGCTGGCCGAGCTGAGGGCCCGGGAGACGATCGAAATTGAGTTCGGGATCGCCGCGGGGTGCGCCTTCGCCGGCGGGAGCCTCTCGACCCAGACGGTCTACAGGGATGTCTGCGGCGCTTCCCATACCTCAGCCACGGGCACATTCTACCTGGGCGCCCGGCTCCCCAGCATCTCGGTGAAGAAGACCCAGATCGAGCCCCCAGGCGGCGCGCCGGCCGATTGCTATGCGAATAGCCAGGTGACCTGGCGGATCGATGTGACCAATACCGGGGCCGCGGCCGATTGGGTGAGGCTCGAGGATACACTCGGCGCGAGCTTGGAATATGTCTCATCCGACCCTAGCGCCACCCCGATGGGCGGCCAGAAGTGGGGCTGGGAGTTCGGCCCACTGGGCCAGGGGGAGACGCGGAGCTTCTACCTCACCGCGCGGCTGCTCCAGCCGAACAATGACTGCTCCTCAGCGCTGCGGACCGAGACCGCCCAGGCCGCCTGGGGCTGCGGGTCGTTCGATGGCGATCCCAACACGAGCGGCGAGCACACCTGCGAGAGCAGCATCCTCGCCCAGGCCACCGCGCGGGCTACTATCCCCGACCTCACCTTGAGCCCGAGCGACATCATGCCGAGCTTCACCTGCACTTCGGACGGGAACTATTCAGGTCAGGTCCGGGTCCGGATCAGAAATAACGGCGATGGGCCGGTCACCAAGGACTTCTCCCTCACCCTCACGGAGAGCACCACCGGCTGGACGGTCTCGGGCACCTTCACCGGGCTTGGGGGGACCCTCCCAATCAACGCTGGCTCCTCCAGGACGATCACGATCCCCGGATGGCCGGCAAGCTGTGCGAACTGCAACTATTCCTTCACCGTCACGCTCGACACCGCCAACGAGGTCTGCGAGTGCCGGGAGAACAACAACTCCACAAGCCAGAGCTCTACCATCACCATCCCGGACATCGAGGTAAGTGGGGAAGCTCTCAGCGTCACCTGCCTCGCTGACGGCCAGAGCCTCGTCTCCGGGACGGTGACCTTGGCCAACAACGGTTGCGGGAGCGCCCTCACGGCCAACATCCCTGTCCGGCTCACCCTCTACAGCGCCCCGAGCTGCGGCGGTAGCCAGCTCGACCAGTGGACGCAGACCTTCACGGGGGTGAACATCCCCGCCAGTGGCTCCCAGACCTTCACCATCGCCAGCCATCAGGTCAGCAAGAACCTCTGTGAGCTCGCCACCAACTGCGGGGTCTCGCTCAATGTCGAGGCCGACTACACCGGCTCGATCTGCGAGTGCGATGGGACGGACAACACGAGGTGCAGCGCCGCCAAGGGGATCACCTACCCCGATCTTGCGGTGACGGACATCGACTTCAGCGGGGTGAGCTGCTCCGGGGACAACATCTCCGGGAGCGTGGCCGTAACCGTGGAGAACCGGGGCTGCGGCCCGGCCGGGCCATTCAAGGTTACCTTGGAAACCGATGGCTGCCTCAGCTTCTCCGAGCAGACCGTGTCGGGCCTAGCGGCCGGGGGGAGGGCGACGGTGACCTTCCCGATCGCGGGGAGATGGGCCGACTGCACCGACTGCAGTTGCACCTTCACCGCTACGGTCGATCCCCAGGGCCAGCTCTGCGAGTGCTCCAGCGCCAACAGCTATTCCGAGACTTTCACTTCTACCCTCCCCGACCTGCGGGTGGCCGCGGTCGTCCCGGATGTGCCGGATGCCTGCACTAAGGGGACAGTGCGCGTGACCGTCGAGAATATCGGCTGCGGCACGGCCCCGGCGGGGACGGTGGTCCGGATCAGCGGCGGCGCCACGGGGGAGGCTACAACCTCGGTCGCGCTCGGGCACGGCCAGTCCGAGACCCTGACGGTCGAGCTGAACGAGGTCCTCGCCTGTGGCGATTACGAGCTCACGGCCACGGTCGACCCTGATAACCTGGTGTGCGAATGCAACGGCCAGAACCAGGCCCGCTCCGCCTCCTTCTCGGTGGTCGATCCCGACCTCAGCCCGCGGAACTTCAGCGCGGTCTGCAACGGGGACGACACCTTCACCATCGCCGCGGAGATCCATAACTTCGGGCTCGAGGCGGCCCAGGGCGCGACCATCCGGGTCTACGCCGATAACAACTTGATCTACAGCGAGACCCGGGACATCCCCGCTGGCGGGGTTTATCATCTCCAGTTCATCAGCGTCCCCCTCAAGTGCGGGATCTCTCATGCGTTCCGGATCGTCGTGGATGAGAGCAATGCGATCTGCGAGTGCAATGAAGCGAACAATGAGGCCACGACGAGCGCGGCCTGCCCCTGCCCGGCCCTCGTGACGGGGAAGGAGATCCTCGAGCTCCGCCGGGGCGGCGTGCCGATCTCGCCCAGCCAGCCGGTCGAGCCAGGGGACATCGTGACCTATCGGTTGACGGCCACGAATGTGGGTCAGGGAAAGGCCTTCGATGTTGATTTGAGCGATACTCTGCCGGTTGAATTCAGATACATCTCGGGCACGACAGTGGCTTCCTGGCCGAGCGGGAGCTCCACGGCCGACCCCGCGGGCGCGCCCGGTCCGGACCTCTTCTGGGCCCTCTCCGCTGGGCTCGGCCCGGGGGAGACCCTCACCCTCACCTTCCAGGCGGTCGCGACCTCCGCGGTCGAGGAGTTGAGAAGCTATACCGACCGGATGTGCGCCGCAGGCCGGGAAGGGAACGGCGACCCGATCCCGCCGGACAATAGCGCCCTCGT
Organism: Candidatus Acetothermia bacterium; assembly: GCA_028275195.1. Taxonomy (GTDB): domain Bacteria; phylum Bipolaricaulota; class Bipolaricaulia; order RBG-16-55-9; family JANLFV01; genus JANLFV01. Next base: position 6,634 of record JAPWVC010000037.1, on the reverse strand, counting down.
CCCCCAGGATGCCGACCCCGACGATTGCAGCGAGGTAATCCACCCCGCGGCGGTCCCGGCCCTCGTCACGGAGAAGGCCGTGGCAGCCATCGTGAGGAGGGGTCAGCCGGCTGCTGAGCCGCTCCTCCCCGGGGACATCGTGACCTTCGAGCTCCGGGCCCGGAATGTCGGAAGCGGGACAGCCTACAATGTGGAGCTCACCGACCTCCTCCCGCAGGGATTCGCCTACATCCCAGCCTCGACGAGCGCGAGCTGGCCGAGCGGGAGCTCCACGGCCGACCCGACGATCGCGGGGCAGACCCTCACCTGGGCTCTCGGCGCCACCCTCCATGCGGGCGAATCGCTCACCCTGACCTTCAGCACGCGGGTGCAAGAGGATGCCCTTCCAGGCTTCCACGATAATGTGATGGAGGCTCGGGGGAACGATGGGGCGGGGAACCCCATCCCGCCAGATCGGAGCAGGGATGTCCCCACTGACACTGATCCCGACGATTCGAGCAGCGTGACCCTCCTCGTGGCCATGCCGGCCTTGGTCACGGAGAAGGCCGTGGTCGGGATCACGCGGGCTGGGCAAGCGGTCGGCCAGCCAGTCGAGCCAGGGGACACCGTCACCTTCAGGCTGACGGTCACGAATGTGGGGAACGCCCCGGCCTACAATGTGAACCTCACCGATCTCCTCCCCGAGGAGTTCGCCTATCTCTCCGGGACGACATACGCGGAGTGGCCGGCCGGGTTCTACACGCTCGACCCGCTCGGGGCGCCAGGCCCGTTCCTCTCCTGGGCCATCGGGGCGACGCTCCAGCCCGGCGAGACGCTGGTCCTGACCTTCGAGGCTACCGTGACCAGTGCAGTCCGGGATGGCGAGACCTACTGCAATGTGATGCGGGCCGCTGGCGTCGATGTGACCGGCCGGGCGATCCCGCCGGACCAGAGCCGCTATATCCCCGATGATATCGATCCTGATGACAGCGCTAATTTCTGTCTATCCGCGCGTGTCCCCGCAGTCCCTCCAGTCCCGCCCGAGCTGCCCTGCGAGAAGGCCCACGCCGTAGCCGAGCCGATCTGGTTCCAGACGGACATCGCCATGTTCGCCGCGAGCGAGTTCCAGCTCTTAGCGGAGTCCCTCGGGCCATGGCCGATCCGGCCCGAGACCCTCCTCCCGACCTGGATCCGGACGGCCCAGGCCGAGGCCAAGGAATATGCCGTCGAGAACTTGATCCAGGTGAGCGCGGCCTCGCGAGTGGGGCTAGCCCTCGCTTACGGGCCGCGGATCTTACAGCGGGCAGGGGAGAGGGGCCTTGCCCCGGAGCTCGCGCTGGAGGAGCTGCTCTCGCGTTACGCCGAGCTTGCGGGCCTGGCGCCGGAGGACCGGCCGGAGAATGAGCGCTGGGTCTTTGCGGAGTATGCCGGCGGGGACCCGCGCTACCGCGAGCGGGATGACGACCTCTGGCCCGGCGGGGACTGGCCGGCCTACGATCGCCGGATCGTCCCCAGTGCCCTGGGGATGAGCCTGGTGAAGCAGGTCTTGGGAGCGCGAGCACTCCTCGCCAGCGAGAGCCGGCTCGACCGCTACCTCGCCTTCGTCCTCGCTGAGGCGATGGTCAATAAGCTCCTCCTGCTCGATCGGGAGCTCGCTCTCTCGCTGCCGGAGAAGGGGATCCGCTACTTCGCTCACATCTACGAACCGCGGTTCGATGGCCAGGGGAGGCCCATAGCTTATGAGGCGACCGACCGGTCGAGCCAGCTCTTCGACCAACTCGCGCTGCTCTGGGGGCTGGCGGAGTTCGCGGCCTGGTCCGAGCCCGCGGGCAATGAGCTCTTCGGTGAGGGCAAGCTCTTCCCCGCCGAGTTCCATGAGCTGGCCCTCAAGCTCGGGAATGAGGTCTTGGCCGGGATTCTGGCCCTCCATCGCGATGGGGAGGGCAGGTTCTGGGACCTCTACACTCCGGGGATGGAGGCCGCGCGGACCGGCTCGACGGTGAACCTCGGGCTCCTCCTGGTCACGCTAGACCAGGCTAGTGTGATCTCGCCCCAGGCTTCTTCCCTGATCCCCGCGCTCGGGGAGGCGCTGCTCGAGCGCCGGCTCGCCTCGGGCGGGTTCGCCGATGAGATGAGCCCGGGAGGGCTGAGCCCAGCCCAGGGCCTGGCGAGCCAGCTAGCGGCGATCCGCGGGCTGCTCGTGGCCTATCAGCTCACCTCCGACCGGCGCTACCTCGAGGCGGCGGAGGGGGCCTTCGCTTACCTGGAGAGCTCCTTCTGGGAGGAGCCTTTCGGGATTTATGCCACCTGGACCGACGGCCGGGAGAGGAGATACTGCTATACCCCGCTTGAGGTGGGCCTGGCCGTGGGGGCCCTCCGCGAGCTAGCTGGAGCCTCGGCCTCCCAGCCCGAGCGGGCGGAGCTGATCCTCCTGAGGCTCGGCCGGCTCTTCCGCGCGGTCGTGGATACCGCGGCGTTGCAGCTCTCCCAGGCCCTGACCGTCACGGAGCCGCTTGCACAGAGGTCGTGCGAGATCTTCCACGGGAACGGGCTGGGCGAGATCAGCCCCCTCGTGGTCGAGGAGAGCCCCTGGGGAGTGGCACCGGTCTTGCAGCAGCGGCTCTGCCTCGACCTTGCGGTCGCGAGGGAAGGCTGCCTCGGGGTGGAGGCGGAGCAAGAGCCGTGGTTCCAGACCGATATCGCGATGTATGCGGCCTATGAGATGCAGGAGCTAGCCCCGAGGGCCGAGGACTACGCGGACTCGAACCTGGCGAACCTGGTCCTCCACTCGACGATGGGGCTCCCGCTCGCCCAGGGGCCCTACTTCTTGCGGCTGGCTCGGGAGCAGGCCCTGGACCCCGCCGCCTTCCTCAAGAGGGAGCTCGAGAGCTATGCCGGGCTCGCTGGCCTGAGCGAGGTCCCCGAGCTCGCCCCGCTCTCACTTGAGTTCTACTCCGGCAGCCCGCGCCTGGAAGAGCCAACGCGGCTGGCCTGGGACCCCGCGACCTTCGACGGGAGGCTGGTGGGATCAGCGATCGGGATGACCCTCCTCCGGGAGGCCCAGGAGGCCGCCCAGCTCCTCGAGCCCGGCCGCGAGCCGATCGAGCGGTTCTACGGGCTCGTGCTCGTCGGAGCGATCGAGAACAAGCTGGCCTTCCTCCAGGAGCTGGCCCAGGAGCGGCTGGGGGCCACCGGCCGGGCCTACATCCCGCACGCGGCGCGGGCGGCCTTGCGCGAGGGCAGGCTGGCCTACGAGGTGCTCGACCCCGGGAGCGAGCTGTTCGACCAGCTCGCCCTCCTCTGGGGCCTGAGCGAGACCTACGGGCTCGTGCGGGATCAGCGGTTCGAGTGGCTCTTCGGCCAGGGGAGGCCGTTCCCATTCGTCACCCCGGAGGCGGTGGCCCGGCTGGCCGAACAGGTCCTAACGAACCTCCTCGAGCTCCACCTCGATGAGGGCCTCGGGGTCCTGGTCGAGCGGGCGGACCTCGTCAGCCCGAGCAGGAATGGCTGGAGAAGGGGCACCGAGGTCAGCGCGACGAACCTCGGCCTGGTGGTGGCGGCCCTGGAGGGCGCCGTCCGGCTGGCCGACCTCCCGGCCCTTCAAGAGAGGGCCAAGGATTTGATCCGCAGGGAGGTCGAGTTCCTCGTCCAGAGGCTGGCCGACGGACGCGGCGGCTACTTCGACCGTTACAACCTCCTCGCGGGCCGGCCGGAGGGCGAGGGCCCTCTCAGCCTCGCCGGCCAGCTCGGGGCGATCCAGGCGCTCCTCGTGGCTTACCAGGCCCTCGGCGAAGCGCGGTATCTCTCGCTGGCCCAGGAGGCCTTCGACTCCCTGGAGCGGTTCTGGCGGAGGATGATCGCGAGCTGCGCCGGGCTGGAATGCTACTCCAATCCCCTGGGCGAGGAGAGGCCCTGTTACACGCCGCTTGAGCTCGGCCTGGCCGTGGGAGCCCTAGAGCGGCTCGCCCAGCTCTCCGAGCCCGAGCGGGCGGCGGCCATTCGGGGACGGCTGTGGACCTTCTTCGAGCGGGTCGCGGACGGGGCGAGGATGCAACTGCCGCCGGTCGCCTGGTGGCGCACGAGCGAGAGCGCGACCGGCGCGCTCTCCGACTTCTTCGCGGAGGTCCTGGCCCGGCGGGTCTGCCTCCGGGCTGTGGAAGAGGCTGCCGGCCGGTCTGTGGCCGTCCTGGCTGAATCGGTGGGGACGGCTCCGGCTTCAACGGAGCGACATTATCCTTCTAACGGCAATGGAAGTGAGAGAGGTTTCCCCAAGAGCGGAGAGACGGCTCTTCTGGTCATTATGGGCCTTCTTGCTCTTTATCTCCATCTGCTCGGCACTCGCAAGATGTGAGACCGCCGACTTAGAGCTGACCAAGAGGGTGGATATCCCCGCGCCTTACGAGGGCGATGCCCTCGTCTACACCGTCACCTTGACCAACAAGGGGCCCGAGGACGCGACGGGAGTGGAGGTGAGCGACCCCCTCCCGGCGGGGGTGAGCTATCTCTGGCACAGGGCGAGCCGAGGCTCATACAACGCTACCACTGGGCGGTGGATCGTGGGCTCGCTCGCGGCCTCGGCGAGCGCCAAGCTCGAGATCACCGTGTCAGTGGATAGGGGCACGGCCGGGAGAGAGATCACAAACACGGCCGAGGTCGCCAAGGCCGATCAGGCCGACCCGGATTCGCTCCCCGCCAATGGCCGCCTCGGGGAGGACGATCTCGGCCAGGTGACGATCGTGCCCCGCCCGACCGCCAAAGTAAGCGGCTCCCTCTCCGGCTCGCTCACGGCTTACCCCCAGAGCACCACGGCTCAGGTGACGAAGTTCGACTTCGACCTACGGGTTTACGCGAACTTCATCCTCACCCTTTCCGGCCTGACGGTGAACAGCCTCGCCCGGCTCGACCTGGCCGGGCTGGAGTATGAGGCCCTCACCATCGGCGCGGTCGTGGGCTGGCTCCAGATCACCGAGATGCTCATCTTCGGCCGGAAGCTGGATGGCGAGCTGGCCTTCCAGAGGAGGAGCCTCACCGTGCAGGGCCAGCTCCAAGGGCTCCAGCTCAGGAACCTGCTCACCTGGGCTGCGGATGCCCCCTCCAGGTTCGACGATACCCTCACGATCTCGGGCAAGGCGGCCGCTGGCGCGACCATCGCCTCGGAGGCGAAGCTCTGCCTCGGGCCGGGCTGCGATCACCCCCTCTCCTACGAGCGGATCACCATCTCGGGGATCTCCCTGGGAGGGGTCACATTCCAGAGCATTACGACCTTCAGGCCGGCCGAGCCGATCGAGGAGCGACTGGCCCTCCAGTTCAAGCTGGCCGAGCTGGCAGTAGTGAACGCCTCCCTCGAGCTCTGGCCGGCCCTTCTGGTCAGCTCAGTGGTCCTCACGGCCACCAACGACCTCTGGAGGGTCGTCCTGAACTATGACTCCCAGCTCAACTTCAGCCGAGGGACAGTAAGCCTCATCCTGCCGCTCGCACATGGCCTCTCCGTGAGGAGCACGACCACGATAACCCCAGGGGAGGAATTGGACCACCTCCTCAGTGCCGTTGTTCAGGCCGGCCCCTGGGAGCTGATGAACACCACGGTCTTCAGCCAGGGGCAGTTCCAATCGACGGAGTTCTCGCTCCAGCTCGCCTCCGCCGGGCTCGGCTTCCTCCTGAGCGCGAGGTTTACCCCAACCGGCCTGGAGTATGTGCTGAGCAGCCTCAGGATCGAGTTCTAGAAGGCTTACCAACCGTTACTAGGGCCCCAGTCCCAGCCCGCGGAGGAGGGCCTCGAGGAGCCGGTCGAGCAGATCGCTCTGCCAGAGCAGGAAGATCAGCCCTAAGGCCAGGAAGAGCCCGAACGGCTCGAGTCGGTGGAGGAAGAGCCGCCCCCGGGGCGGGAGGAAGTAGGCCAGGACCCTCGAGCCGTCGAGCGGTGGGATCGGGATCAGGTTGTAGAAGGCGAGGATGAGGTTGATCAAGATCAGGGCGGCTAGGAAGAGGATGAGCAGCTCCGGGAGGGCTAGGCCCGATTGGCTGAGGGGATGCCACGCGGCCAGGGCGAGCCCGGTCAGGCTGAGGTTCAGCAGCGGCCCGGCGAGCCCGACGAGCATCAGGTCCCGATACGGCCGGCGAAAGTAGAGGGGATTGATCGGGACCGGCCTGGCCCAGCCGAAGAGGATGAGCGGGGCCTTGGTGAGCAACGCGAAGAGGAGGAGCACCCCCGGGACGAGGACCGTCCCCACGGGGTCGATGTGGGCCAGCGGGTTTAGGGTGAGCCGGCCGGCGAGCTTGGCCGTGGGGTCTCCTAGCTTGTAAGCGACCCAGCCGTGGGCGATCTCGTGGAGGATGATCGAGATCCCAGCGGCGAGGATCACGACCGCCAGCTCGGGGATGAGCTCAGCCATCGAGCTCCAGCCCCTCCAGGACCGGGGGGACGAGGAGGGTCCCCTCCTCGTGCTGGGCGAGGACCGCTCCGGGCCTCGCTCCCCTTGGCTTCCGAAGATACTTCACCTGAGTATAGGTCACCGGGACCTTCGTGGCCGTCCTCCCCTTCGAGTAATAGGCCGCCAGCCGTGCGGCCTGTTCCAAGACTCCTGGAGGGACCTTCCGCCCCGCGGACTTGATGAGGACATGGGCCCCGGGGAGCCCGCGGGCGTGGAGCCAGAGG
>JAPWVC010000036.1 GCA_028275195.1 Candidatus Acetothermia bacterium | reverse complement strand
CGAGGGCGTGTTGGAGCCAGGCCAGCGGGTCCTGCTGGTCGAGGACCTCGTGACTGACGGGGGGAGCAAGCTCCGCTTTGTGGAGGGGATAGCCCAGGCGGGTGGGATTGTCCGGGACTGCCTGACGGTCTTCGAGTATTTCTCCGAGCGGGCCGGGCTCCGCCGGGCTCGGGAGGCCCTCTCCGCCCGCGGGCTCCGGCTCTATAGTCTTACTAACTGGGACGAGGTCCTCGAGGTGGCCGCCGGCCGGTTCACCCCGGCTGAGCTCGAGCAAGTCCTGGCATTCTTGCGGGAGTTTTAGCGCTCTCGACGCCAGCCAGGCGGAGCTAAAAGCGGGAGGACAGAATGGAGCTGGAGGAGCCAACCGAGGAAGGAGAGGTCACGGCCCAAAGCCTCCTGGAGCGCTACCTCCAGGAGATCGGGCGAGTTCCGCTCCTCTCCGAGGCCGAGGAGCGGGAGCTAGCGCGGCGGGTCCGCGCGGGCGATAAAGCGGCCAAGGAGCGGTTCATCAAGGCCAACCTCCGCTTGGTCGTGGCGATCGCCCGCCACTATGCCAGCTATGGCCTTCCCTTGCTCGACCTGATCCAGGAGGGGAATATGGGGCTCCTCCGGGCGGTCGAGCGGTTCGAGCCGGAGAAAGGCTACAAATTCAGCACTTATGCCACCTGGTGGATCCGGCAAGCGATCGTCCGTGCCCTGGCCGAGCAGGGGCGGACGATTCGCCTCCCCGAGCATGTGATCGAGCTGATCCTCAAGATCAACGAGGCCGAGGAAGGCTTCCTCCACGAGCATGGCCGCCGCCCCACGCTCGAGGAGCTGGCCGCGAAGCTGAACCTCCCGCTGGAGAAGGTCCGCCAGGCTAAGGAGGCCGCAGCCTATCCCCTCTCCCTGGAGGCCCCGCTCAGCGAGCGGGAAGAGGAGACCCTGGGGGAGCTACTCGGCGTCGAGGGGCTTTCGCCCCCGGAGGAGATCGCCCGAGAACTCCTGGCGAGCGAGCTGGAGGAATCGCTAAGGGAGCTTCCGGAGAGGGAGCGCGAGATCCTAGAGCTGCGATACGGCCTGAGGGGGAAGGAGCCACTCACCTTGGAGGAGGTCGGCCAGCTCTTGGGGGTCTCGCGTGAGCGGGTCCGCCAATTGGAAGCCCAGGCCCTCCAACGGCTCCGTGATCCTCGGATCCGCCGGCGGCTGGAGCGTTACCGCGATCGGGGCCGGGCCTGAGCCGTTCGGCCCCGCCTTGGGTCCCGGACCTCAGAGGGATTGACAGGGGCGCGAGGGGCCTGGTAGAATGAAATTGGTTGAAGGAGGAAACCAATGGCCAAGGAAGGTAGGCATGTCTGGCGTCCGGGTTTAACTCGGGCGCGGTTGCAGTGGGGGCTTCTCATTTCCCTCTTCTGCTTGGCCTATGTCTTCTTCGCCGCGGCCTTCATCTCGATCCGGCTCTGGCTCTGGGCCTCGGCCGCACTCTGGGCCCGGGCACTCGAGTGGCGGGCAGCCCTCCGCGATAGCCCTTATGAGCGGCTTCTTCCTCGCTCGCTCCGCGAGCCGGGAGTTGAGACGCGGCTCGCGGAGCTAGTCCAGCGGAACCGCGAGATCCTCGAGAAGTATGGCTGGCTCCCTTAAAGGAAAGGAGGGGAAGATGGCGCGCGAACGGCTCCCGGACCTCTTGACCTTCTCCCGGCTCCCCCTGGGGGTGATCATCGCCCTCCAGGGGCTGGGGGGGCGGCGCCAGGCGGGGACCGTTATGCTCCTTCTGCTCCTCGGGTGGTCGCTCGACTTCCTCGATGGGCGCCTCGCCCGCAAGTATAAGGAAGAGCCGGGCTGGATCGGGGGGTATGAGATCCTCTTCGACCTGGTCCTTTGCCTCGGCTCGCTCGCCTACCTCGGTCTGGCAGGGTTCATCCCCTGGCCACTGGCCCTGGGTTACATCGCCTTCGCTGGGACCGTCGCCGGGCTCGCCACGGCCATCAGCACCCCCCAAAAGACTTATTCCATCACCCAGGTCGTGGAGATCCCTCTCATCTTCATCCCACCGATCTTCCTCCTCCTCGCCTCCCCTTGGTGGGTGATCCTCATCACCTTCGTCTGGGCCCCTATCTCGCTCCTCTTGGAGTGGGATCGGGCGATGGAGTTGAAAGGAAAGGCACTGGAGAGCCACCGCTCAGCCCTGGCAGGGATCTGGCGGCTCCTCAAGCGGAGCTGACCGAGCTTGCGGACCGGCTCGAGGGCCGGTAAGATGGGCCAATCTGAGGGTGAGGGAGGGCTGTGATGAGGAACCCTTTCCTGATAGGCGAGCGGCTCTACCTGCGGCCGTTGGAGGAGAGCGACATTCCCACCTGCCTCCGCTGGATCAACGACCCCGAGGTCACGCGGACACTCGCGTCTTATCGCCCGATCAACGAACTCCGGGAGCGAGAATGGTTCCAAGGGCAGTATAAGAATGAGCACAACATCATCCTCGCGATCGCGCTCAAGGGAAGCGACAAGCACATCGGGAACATCGGGCTCCATGGGATCGACTGGAAGGAGCGCCAGGCGGAGCTGGGGATCATAATCGGGGAGAAAGATGAGTGGGACAAGGGCTACGGGAGCGAGGCTATCTCCCTGATGCTCGGCTACGGCTTCGACCGGCTCGGGCTCCATCGGATCTACCTGCGGGTCTATGAGAATAACCTCCGGGCGATCCGCTGCTATGAGAAGGCCGGGTTCCGCCGGGAGGGGGTGATGCGAGAGTCCCATTTCAGCGAGGGGCGCTACTGGGACACCATCCTCATGGGCTTGCTGGAGGGGGAATGGCGGGAGCTCCAGTCCAAGCCTGGGGAAGGGAAGCTGGTATGATCGTTACTGAAGGGCTGACGAGGAAGTTCAAGGACCTGGTGGCCGTCGACCATCTGGACCTGGAGGTCGGGGAGGGCGAGGTCTTCGGCTTCTTGGGCCCGAACGGTGCGGGGAAGACCACGACCGTGAGGATGCTCGCGGCCCTCATCGCCCCCTCAAGCGGGCGGGCCGTCGTCGCCGGCTACCGCCTGGGCGAGGAGAACCACAAGATCCGCCAGGTCGTGGGTGTCCTCACCGAGAGCCCCGGGCTCTATGGGCGGCTCTCGGCCTACCAGAACCTCGATTTCTTCGCCAAGCTCTACGGCGTCCGCGAGCGGGCCAAACAGGTCGAGAAATACCTGAAAATGCTGGACCTTTGGGACCGGCGGGACGAGCCGGTCGGGCGGTTCTCCAAGGGGCTGCAGCAGAAGGTCGCGCTCGCCCGGGCCCTCATCCATGAGCCGAGGGTCCTCTTCCTAGATGAGCCGACGGCGGGGCTCGACCCCGAGGCGGCCAAGCTGGTCCGGGACTTCATCGAAGAGCTGGCGGAAGAGGAGCGGCGGACGATCTTCCTCTGCACCCACAACTTGAGCGAGGCCGAGCGGCTCTGCGATCGGATCGGGTTAATCAAACAGAGATTGATCAAGGTCGGGACCCCCGAGGAGCTGAAGGGCCAGCTCTACGGCCGCCGCACGGTCGTCCAGCTCAAGCGCCTCCCCTCCGACCTCTTGGGTGGGCTCCGCGAGCTCCCCTTCCTTGAGGGCCTCGAGGCGGACGGGAATAAGCTCATCGTGAGCCTGAAGGACCCTGAGGAGGAGAACCCTATCCTGATCAAGAGGATCGTCGAGCTCGGCGGGGAGGTCCAGTGGGTCCGGGAGATGGAGCACACCCTCGAGGAGGTCTACCTCGATTTAGTGCGGGAGGACGCATGATGAACTACCGCCTGCGGGCGCTGATGAAAAAGGAGTGGCAGGAGGCCTTCAAGAACAAGATGGTCCTCTTCGGGATCACCCTCCTCCCCCTCATCTTCCTGGGTTTTGCGGTCTTCATGCTCCTCCAGGCCAAGGGCCTCCCCCCGGAGGCCCCGCCAGAGACGAAGTTCATCCTCATCAACCAGACAATGTTTTATTTCATATTGCTCCCGCTGATCATCCCCCTCTCCATCGCCGTCTACGCCGTGACCGGGGAGAAGGAGCAGAAGAGCCTAGAGCCTCTATTGGCCACACCGCTCACGGATCTCGAGCTCTTCGCCGGGAAGGTCCTCGCGGCCGCGATCCCCGGGGTGGTGATCTCCTGGCTCTTCTTCGGCCTCTTCCTGGGAATCGCCAGCCTCCTGGTGACTCTTGATCTGGTCCTGACTGTCCTCGCCCCGCCCTGGCTTGTGGCGATCTTCCTCCTCTCGCCATTGGTGGCCATCTTCACGGTCACGGTCTCGATGCTCATCTCCTCGAGGATGAGCGATACTCGGGCGGCCTATCAATTGAGCAGTTTCGCCGTCCTGCCGGTCGTGATCCCGATCTTCATCTTCGGCTTGAGAGAGGCCTTGTTGAGCTTGGGGCTGATCGCCCTGGAGGCGGGGATTGTAGCTATAGTCGATGTGGGGACCGTCCTGTTGGCGGCCAAGCTCTTCCAACGAGAGCAGATCCTCGTCCGGTGGAAGTAGCCACTGGAAAATGGTCGCGCCCTCCGCTAAAATAGCTTGAGAGTAGTTCAGCATTGAGGGGTCGTCCAACGGTTAGGACGCTGGCCTTTGGAGCCAAGAATGGAGGTTCGAGTCCTCCCCCCTCAGCCAGCAGGCTTCGCCTGCACTATTAACCTTTGCCGGCCCTTTGGGTCGACAAAGATGAAGGTCAAGCTCGTAGCTTGGCTGGCGTGCCTCACTTATCGGCAAGAGATGGCAGAATGAAGATGGCGCCGCGAGTCCGGTTTGCCCCCTCGCCCACGGGGGCGCTCCATGTCGGCGGGGCCAGGACGGCCCTCTTCAACTGGCTCTTCGCCCGCCACCACGGCGGGGCCTTCATCTTAAGGATCGAGGACACCGATCGGAGCCGCTCGACCGAGGAATCGATCGAGGAGATCAAGGCCGCCCTCCGCTGGCTCGGCCTCGACTGGGACGAATACTACCGCGAGACCGAGCGGTTCCCACTCTACCAGGAGGCCGCCGAGCGGCTTCTGGCCGAAGGGAAGGCCTACGAGAGCGAGGGGGCCTGGTGGTTCCGTGTCCCCAGGCCCGGGGAGACGGTGGTCCGCGACCTCCTCCTGGGAGATGTGGCTTACGACCATGAGCTGATCAAGGACTTCGTCATCCGCCGGAGCGATGGCTCCTTCACCTACAACTTCGCCTGCGCCGTGGACGATGCGGACCTGAGGATCACGCATGTGATCCGGGCCAATGAGCACTTGAACAATACGCCGCGGCAGATCTTGGTCTATCAGGCCCTGGGCCTGGAGCCCCCTAAGTTCGCCCACCTCCCGATGGTCCTCTCGCGCGAGCGAGCCAAGCTCTCCAAGCGCCACGGGGCCACCTCGGTCTTCGAATACCGTGACCTGGGCTTCCTCCCCGAGGCGCTCCTCAACTTCCTGGTCCGCCTGGGCTGGTCCCACGGGGATCAGGAGATCTTCTCGAAAGAGGAGATGATCGCGCTCTTCGACCTCAAGGATGTCAATGTCTCCGCCGCGGTCTTCGATGAGGAGAAGCTCCTTTGGCTTAACCAGCATTACCTCAAGGTCGGGGACCCCGAGAGGCTGGGGGAGCTCCTCCGGGGGTTTCTCGTCAAACGGGGGATCGTCCCCCCAGAGGAGGCCGATTCCATCCCTCTCGCTAAGCTAGCTAAGGCCATCGAGCTCTTCCGCGAGCGGAGCAAGACCCTCCTCGAGCTGGCGGAGAAGGCGGCCTTCATCTTCGGGCCTCCCGAGCGGCTGGAGTATGATCCCAAGGGGGTCGGGAGCTTCCTCACCCCGGAGAAGGGGCCGTTGCTCGAGGGCTTGGCTAGCGAGCTGGCCGGCCTAGATGAGCATGAGTTCAAGGCCCCAAGGCTCGAGGAGGCGACCCGGGCCTACCTCGCTCGCACAGGGCACCAACTTAAGGAGATCGCCCAGCCCTGCCGCGTGGCCCTCACCGGGAAGACCGAGGGACCGGGGCTGTTCGAGACGATGGAAGCTCTCGGCAAGGAGGCGACCATCGTCCGGCTCAGGCGGGGGCTCGAGCTGATCCACCAGGGGCAGGAGGCCTGATCTTAGATGGAGATGGGAGAGCCGCGGGACTTCATCCGGGAGGCCATCATCGAGGACCTAAAGAGCGGGCGGTATGACCGGGTCCATACCCGCTTCCCTCCCGAGCCGAATGGCTATCTCCACATCGGCCATGCCAAGAGCATCCTCCTCAACTACTGGATCGCTCAGGAGTTCGGGGGAAAGTTCAACCTCCGGTTCGATGACACCAACCCCGAGAAGGAGAGCGCCGAGTATGTCGAGGCGATCAAGCGGGATGTCCGCTGGCTCGGGGCCGACTGGGAAGATCGGGAGTTCTACGCCTCGGACTACTTCGAGCAGCTCTACGAATGGGCCGAATACCTGATCAAGCAGGGGAAGGCCTATGTGGATGACCTCTCCCCCGAGGAGATGAGTGAATACCGCGGGAAAGCCATCCAGCAGGGGGATCAGATCATCACTCCCCCGGGGAAGGAGAGCCCCTACCGGAACCGCTCCGTGGAGGAGAACCTCGAGCTCTTCCGGAGGATGCGGGCCGGTGAGTTCCCCGAGGGCTCGAAGACCCTCCGGGCCAAGATCGACATGAGCCATCCGAACCTGAACATGCGCGATCCCGTGATGTATCGGATCATCCATGCCCCCCACCATCGGACCGGGAACAAGTGGTGCATCTACCCCACATATGATTGGGCCCATGGCCAATCGGACGCCATCGAGGGGATCACGCACAGCATCCGCACGCGGGAGTTCGAGGTCCATCGGCCGCTCTATGAGTGGTTCCTCGAGAACCTCCCCATCACCCATAAGCCGCGGCAGATCGAGTTCGCCAGGCTCAACCTCACCTATACCGTGATGAGCAAGCGGCTCCTCCTCCGCTTGGTCCAAGAGGGCCATGTCCGCGGCTGGGACGATCCTCGGCTCCCGACCATCGCGGGGATGCGCCGGCGGGGCTACACCCCGGAGGCGATCCAGGAGTTCGTCCGGAGGGTCGGGGTCTCTAAGACCGAGAGCATCGTGGAATATGAGCTGCTCGAGCACTGCGTCCGCCAGGACCTGAATAAACGGGCTCCGCGAAGGATGGCGGTCCTCGAGCCCCTCCGGGTCGTGCTCACCAATTACCCTGATGATCAGGTCGAGTGGTTCGAGGCGCTCAACAACCCCGAGGACCCGAGCGCCGGGACGCGTAAGGTCCCGTTCTCCAAGGTCATCTACATCGAGCGGGAGGACTTCATGGAGGAGCCGCCGCCGGAGTTCTTCCGCCTCGCACCAGGTAGGGAGGTCCGCCTCCGCTACGCCTACTTCATCAAGTGCACCGATGTGGTGAAGGACAAAGAGGGCAACATCATCGAACTCCATTGCACCTATGACCCGGCCACCCGCGGAGGGGATGCCCCCGACGGGCGGAAGGTGAAGGCCACCTTGCACTGGGTCTCGGCTCAGCACGCGATCGAGGCCGAGGTCCGGCTCTATGACCGCCTCTTTACCAAGCCAGACCCGCTCGATGTCCCCCCGGGCCACGACTGGCTCGAGAACCTCAACCCGAACTCGCTCGTCGTCTTGCAGGGATGCAAGCTCGAGCCGAGCCTGGCTGAGGCCGAGCCGGGCGAGCGGTTCCAGTTCGAGAGGAAGGGCTACTTCTGCGTCGACCCCGACTCCAAGCCCGGGAGGCTGGTCTTCAACCGGACCGCTACCTTGCGCGACACCTGGGAGAAGATCAAGAAGAGGCTGGGGCAAGGAGAGTCCAGCGGGGGCTAAGATCACTGGGCTGCAATCCTTTGGTATAACCTTATGTGAGGAAGGGGGAGAGCCTTGCTCATTGGGATTGACATCGGCGGGACCTTCACCGATATCCTCCTCCTCGATAGGGGGAGGACCTTCTTCCTGAAGGTCCCCTCGACCCCCGGCCGGCTGGAGGAGGGGGTCATGCGGGGCTTGGAGCTCCTCCGGGAGAGGCTGGGCCTCCGCCCTGGGGAGGTGGAGCGGCTCGTCCACGGCTCGACCGTGGCCACGAATGCCCTCCTGGAAGGGAAGTGGGCCCCTACAGCCCTCATCACTACCGCCGGCTTCCGGGATGTCCTGGAGATCGGGCGGCAGAACCGGCCCAGGATTTACGATCTGTTCGTCGAGCGCCCTCAGCCGATCGTCCCCCGCGACCTGCGGTTCGAGGTCCCCGAGCGGCTCGACTCCCAGGGGAGGGTGGTCAGGCCCTTGGACGAGGGAGCCGTCAAGGAGATAGCCGAGGAGCTCAGCGCGCGAGGGGTGAGAGCGGTCGCTGTCTCCCTCCTCTTCTCCTATGCCAATCCCGAGCATGAGAGGCGGATCGCCGAGCTCCTGCGGGGGAGGCTGGATGGGCTCCCGATCACCCTCTCTTCGGAGGTCCTCCCCGAGTTCCGGGAGTATGAGCGGACCATGACGACGGTGATCAACGCCGCCCTCCGGCCGGTCATCGGCAGTTACCTCGAGAGGCTGGAGGAGGGGGCGGGTCGGCTGGGCTTCAAGAGGGGCTGGCAGATCATGCAATCCAACGCTGGGATCACCAGCAGCCGCGGAGCCCAAGCCCAGCCGGTCAAGCTCATCCTCTCCGGCCCTGCGGCCGGGGTCATGGGGGCCAAGGCCGTCGGGGAACGGGCCGGCTTCCCGAACCTGATCACCCTGGACATGGGCGGGACGAGCTGCGATCTCTCCCTCATCAGGGATGGGAGGGTCACGATCACCACCGAGGGCGAGATCGGGGGCTATCCGATCAAGGTCCCGATGGTCGATATCCACACCATCGGTGCCGGCGGGGGCTCGATCGCCTGGATCGACAAGGGCGGGGCGCTGCGGGTCGGGCCCCAGAGCGCGGGGGCCGAGCCCGGCCCGGCCTGCTACGGCCGAGGTGGCCGAGAGCCGACGGTGACCGATGCCCATCTGGTGCTGGGGCGGTTAGACCCGCGGCGCCCGCTCGGGGGCCTAGCGGAATTCGACCTTGAGGGGGCCAGGAGGGCCATCTCTGAGCGGATCGCCAAGCCACTGGGGCTGAGCTTGGAAGAGGCGGCCCAGGGGATCTTGGCGGTGGCCGAGGCGAACATGGAGCGGGCGATCCGGGTGATCTCGGTCGAGCGGGGGCATGATCCCCGGGAGTTCGTCCTCCTCGCCTTCGGCGGGGCGGGGCCGCTTCATGGGGCCGGGCTGGCCGCGGCCTTGGGGATCCCGAAGGTCCTGATCCCCGGGATGGCGGGGGTCCTCTCCGCTTTAGGTCTCCTGGAGACCGATCTTGTCCATGATTATGTCCAATCGATCGTCCGAGAGGTAGATCGGCTGGACCCGGATGAGCTTAACGCCCTCTATGAAGCCCTCAAGGAGAAGGGGCGGAGGGAGCTGCTAGGGGAAGGGGTGGCGGAGGGGCTGATCCGGTATCAACCCTCGGTGGACCTGCGTTACCTCGGCCAGTCCTACGAGCTCAACCTCGGCCTCCCCCAGCCCGATCACCCTCTGACCAGGGAGGGGCTGAAGAGGCTTGTGGAGAGGTTCCATGAGCACCATCTCCAGGTCTACGGCCATGCCGCCCCCGGGGAGCCGGTGGAGCTGGTGAACCTCCGACTGAGGGCCATCGGCCTGATGGAGAGGATCGAGCTGGAGTGGGACCGGAGAGGGGACCTCGAGGGGGCCGAGCGGCCTCCCAGGCCGGTCCATTTCCCCGGGGTCGGCTGGGTCAAGACCAAAGTCTTCGAGAGGGGGGCCCTCCCGGCGGGCTTCGCCCTCTCCGGGCCGGCGATCATCGAGGGGGAGGAGTCGACGGCCCTCCTCCCGCCCGGGACAAGGGCCTCTATCGATCCATTCGGGAACCTGATCATCGATGTTAAAGGCCCTGGCAAGGGTGTGGGGGAAGCGAGATGACCGAGCTCGATCCCGTGACGAGGGAGGTGCTGCGGAACGCCCTGGTCGAGGTGGCGGAGGAGATGAATGCCAACCTGATCAGGAGCGGCTACAGCCCGAACATCAAGGAGCGGCGGGATTGCTCCTCGGCCCTCTTCGATCCCCAGGGGAGGATGGTCGCCCAGGCCGAGTCCATCCCCGTGCATCTTGGGGCGATGCCCTTCTCCGTCAAGGCGGCCTTAGAGCACTTCCATGGCGATCTTGAGCCCGGGGACACGATCGTCCTGAACGACCCCTTCTCCGGAGGGGTCCACCTCCCGGACATCACCTTCGTCACCCCCATCTTCCATCGGGGGGAGCTTGTAGCCTTCGCGGCCAATCGGGCCCATCACGCCGATGTGGGGGGGAAGAGCCCGGGGAGCGTGGCCGGGGACGCCACCGAGATCTACCAGGAGGGCTTGAGGATCCCACCGATCAAGCTCTGGCGGGGCGGTGAGCTGGACGAGGACCTGCTGGAGCTGATCCTGGCCAATGTCCGGACCCCCGAGGAGCGGCGAGGAGACCTGCGGGCCCAGAAGGCGGCCAACGAGACCGGCAGGAGGCGGTTCCTCGAGCTGATCGAGAGGTATGGCCTTAAGCTGCTCGCCTCGGCCATCGAGGAGATCCTGGACTACTCCGAGCGGCGGATGCGGGCCGAGCTCGCGGCCCTCCCGGAGGGGACCTACGAGTATGAGGACTACCTGGACGACGACGGGGTGAGGGCGGGGAGGATCAAGCTCAGGGTGACGGTCAGGGTCCGGAAAGACGAGCTTGAGGTCGATTTCACCGGCAGCTCGCCCCAGGTCGAGGGGCCAGTGAACGCCGTCTACGCCGTCACTGCCTCCGCGGTCTACTACACCGTCCGGGCCCTCACCGATCCGGACATCCCCCCGAACGAGGGCTGCTACCGCCCGATCAGGATCATCGCCCCCGAGGGGACGGTGGTCAACGCCCGCCCGCCGGCGGCCGTCGTGGGCGGGAACCTGGAGACATCGCAGAGGATCGTCGATCTCCTGATCGGGGCCCTGGCCCAAGCGGCCCCGGAGAAGGCGATCGGGGCCTGCCAGGGGACGATGAACAACCTCACCTTAGGGGGGATTGACCCCCGCTCCGGGAAGCCTTACACCCTCTACGAGACGATCGGCGGGGGGTTCGGTGCCCGCCCGACCAAGGACGGGCTCGATGGGGTCCACTCCCACATGACCAATACCTTGAACACCCCCGTCGAGGCCCTGGAGATCGCCTACCCCCTGAGGGTCGAGCGGTATGAGCTCCGGCCCGATAGCTGCGGGGCCGGCCGCTGGCGCGGTGGGCTCGGGATCCGCCGGGATATCCGCGTGCTCGGCCACCGGGCGCGGGTCTCCCTCCTCGGGGAGAGGCGGATCACCAGGCCATATGGGGTCCTGGGCGGGGAGCCCGGAGGAAACGGGGCCGACTTCATCATCGATGGCGATGGCAAGGAACGGCCGGTAAAGGGGAAGGGTTCGGTCGTCCTCGAGCCCGGCTGGATCATCAGCGTCCGGACCCCCGGGGGAGGGGGCTACGGGAGCCCGGCCGCAAGGCCGAAGGAGCTGATCCTCAAGGACTACCGCGAGGGGCGGCTCTCCGCGGAATATGTGCTCAAGCACTATGGCTTCGATCCCAGAGGGGAAGGGGGCTGAAACTGGAGTGGCTCGCCAGGGTCGGATCGGGCTGACATCTCTTTATCCTTGAGCTGCTTTAGGCTCCGGGCCTCGCTCGGCCGATAGCTTATTTCCTCTCCCCGTCGATATAAT
>JAPWVC010000035.1 GCA_028275195.1 Candidatus Acetothermia bacterium | reverse complement strand
CCGCCAATTCCGGATGAAGAGAGGCTCGACTATTCTAGCTTGGTCAATCACCGCTTTCAAGGGATCAAGATCGAACTCCAGAGGCGGCTCGACCTCCTCCAGGGTGAACTGCCAGCCGAGCTCGTTAAAAAGATTCTCGCCGAGCCGGAGAGGGAACTCATAAGCATAGGCCTCCGGCTTGGGCACCCCCGGCCTGGCCTTGCTGAGGATGAGCCTCCCCCCTCGACGGAAGAAGGTGAGCCCCCCGGGGAGGTGGAGCTCAGCTTGCCCTTCCGTCTCGGGCTGAGCGCTCAACTCCCGCATCTTCCGGAGGTGCTCGAACTCTAGGTCACGGAGGCTCCCGCGGAGGCGGCGGACCGCCTCGCGGAGGATGAGGGACTGGAGGAAAGGCTCTTCCGCCAGGAACATCCGGCGGTCGAGGACGAGCCCTTCCTCCCCTTCGGTGAGGACCATCTTCCCCAGCCGCTCGCCGGCCAGCCCCTCAAGATAGGCACTGGCCTCGCCGAGGATTCGGGCAGTCTGAGCCAGCCGGGCGGCGACGCCGGGGCGGTAGCCCTCCAGAAGGGGAAGGAGCTCCATTCGGACCCGGTTCCGCAAGAACCTCTGCTCCAGGTTCGTCCGGTCTTGGCAATACCTTAAGCCGCGCTCTTGGGCGAAGGCTTCGATCTCGGCTCGCGAGCAGTCGATGAGCGGGCGGATGAACGAACCCCGGACGGGGGCCATCCCCCGGAGGCCCGCGAGCCCTGCGCCGCGGATCAGGTTGAGCAAGAGCGTCTCCACAAGGTCGTCCCGGTGGTGGCCGAGGGCGATCTTCGCGGCCCTGACCTTCGCCGCGGCCTCCTCTAAGAACTGATAGCGGACCTCCCGCGCTGCCTCCTCGAGCGAGAGCCCCCGCTCTTTAGCATAGGCCGGGACATCCCGGGCCTCCAGAATCAGGGGGAGGCCGAGCCTCCCGGCCTCCCTGGCCACGAACTCCGCATCAGCGCTGGATTCAGCTCGGATTCGATGGTCGAGATGGGCGACGGCGAGGGAGATCCCCAGCTCCTCCCGCAGTTCATGGAGCAGATGCAGTAAGACGATCGAATCTACCCCCCCGGAGACGGCGACTAAGACCCGCTCGCCCGGCGAGACCATCCTGTATTCCTCGATCGTCCGGCGGACCTTCGCGCGCATCCCATCGCAATTATGCTGACTTATGATTTGTGCTTCAACCACCGGAGGGGTAGAGGCCTCTATATTTGACCAGGATTCTCATGGCAAGCAGACCTGCCCATCGGGCCCACCAGGCCGGTTCCAGGGGCACCTTGCAGTAGCTGCTACGGCCGATACTTAATCAGCCAGAAATCACTCTCCCCTGCGCCGAAGGAGTCTGTGGTTCCCAGGAGGATGTAGCCGCCATCGCTGGTCTGCTGGACGGAGGAGTCCCAATCACTCGGAGCTCCCGCCGAAGGTCCAGCCAAGGACTGGGATCCTGCCCAGTCCCAATTTGCTCCTCGCCGTGTTGATCGGTGTGGCGAAGTTAATCCCCTCTACCCTGATCCCGGGGACATCGGCCCTCCCGAAGACGATCCCGATCACTTCGCCCTTGTCATTGAGGAGCGGGCCGCCGCTATTCCCCGGGTTCACCGCAGCGTCAATCACAAAGACCGTCCGCCCCCCGCCGGCATCGGCGATACTGCTAATGATCCCCGTGGTGACATTGAAGATACCCAGGGGATAGCCCATCACGATGATAAAGTGCCCGATCTTGACGGTATCCGAATCCCCCAGGCCCACCGTGGGGAGGCCGCTCGCACTTATCCTGAGCAGGGCCAGATCGTTGCCCCCGTTGTCATAGGTCTCATCATACTTCTCCACTCTTGCGCTGTAGCTTGCCCCGCTCGGTAGCCGGACTTCGATGCTACTGGCCCCTTTCACGACATGGTAGGCAGTGAGGATCGCTCCATCCGAGGTGATGATGAACCCGCTCCCCTGGCCTTCCTCGGTCACGATCTCCTCGACCGCGGGCTTGACTCGCTCGACGATCGCCGAGATATCGACCTGGATGCTCGCGATCGCTCCTGTAGAGCCGACGATGACCGCCGCTAACAAGATGCTGAGAAACAACTTCCTAACAGCCGAGGCCGACTTCTCGCTTAGTTCTAACCCAAGCTGACCGATATTCATTACAATCCCCCCTTCCCCGCTGATTCCCATTGTAGCCCGACCTTGCGTGGGCCTCAAATTCAATCGCCCGAAGCCCGCTAATGCGGGATCAGCCCCTTCAGCTCATTCAGCCCTAGCTCTTTCAGCTTGGAGGCGGTCGGGCCGTGCTCGTCCCAGCCCCGAAGGCGATAGTATTCGTCGATCATCCTCTGCAACACGGCGTCGGGGATCGGGCGGCCGGCGCTCGCGCCCCGCGGGAGCGGCTCGCTGAACCGCTTCGGGAGGCCATCATCCTTGCGGGTATAGCCGGCCCTCGCGGCGAGGATCTTCAGTAGGTTGTAATTCCTCTCGCCGATTCGCAACATCTCCTCTGCGTCGATTTCCAGGCCGGTGAGGGCATTCAAGATCTCCCGGATCTGGGGGTAGTTATACCCCGGCTCGGTCATCGAGGGGATGAAGACGCACATCACCAAGGAGTTAGTAAAGGAGCGCAGGTCTTCATAGATCTTCACCACCCGGGGCTTCCCCTCCCAGGAGAAGCGGTCCAGCCCCTCCGTGACCCCTAGCTCGGGGGTCGGGCTCTCGGTCTCAAGCATCGTGTCGTGCATCCCCTCGAGGTGGGTCGCCCCCCGCGGTGAGGTGGCATAGCTTAAGCCGAGGCCGACCTTCCCTCGCGGCTCGTGCATCGGGACCTCCACGCCCTTGACATGGACGGCGAAGTCCCCGCCGTATTTTTTCTCGAGGTAGTCGATCCCCTTGGCCAGCTCCTCCCCGAGCCCCTCCCGGCGGCCGATCAAGTCGATGGTCCTCAGGATCGCCCGGGGCTCGCCCCACTTCAAATCAGATTTGAGCAGCCCTCGCTCCGTCGCCTCGATGGCCCAGGCGATCGTCACCCCGGTGCTGATAGTGTCGAGCCCGTAGGCATTGCACTTCTGATTGGCCAGGGCGATGGCCTCCAAGTCGTCGTTGAGCAGGAGCGAGCCGAGGGCCGCGACGGTCTCGTATTCCGGGCCACCGTAGCGCGGGTCGACCTCCTCATTATCGAACTTGGCGGAGACGACCCTCTTGCAGCCGATCGGGCAGCCGGCGCAGCTATCGGCCCGGACGAGGATCGTCTCGGCCATTACCTGGCCGCTGATCGCCCCGGCTCGATCGAAGACCCCCTCTTGGAAGTTCTTCGTCGGGAGGATCCCCTGCTCGTTGAGGGCCACGACCCCTCCGGCCGTCCCGCAGCTCCGGAACCGCCGGATCCAGCGCTCACCGGCTAAGGCGAGGGCCAGCTCCTTCCTCAGCTCCACGAAGCGGTTGCGGTCGTGGATCGGCTTCTCCTGATGGCCTAGGACGGCGATGGCCTTCAGGTTCTTGCTCCCCATCACCGCCCCGAAGCCGGGCCGGCCCGCGGACCTCGTCCGGTCGTGGATAATGCAGGCGAACTTCACCAGGTTCTCGCCCGCCGGGCCGATGCAGGCCACTCGCACCTTGCCATGCCGCCGCTGGAGCTCTTCCTCGACCTCGGCCGTCTCCTTCCCCCAGAGGGCCCGAGCATCGTGTAGTTCAGCTTTACCGGCGATGAGGGTCAGGTAGACCGGCTGCGCGGCCCTGCCGGTGACGATGAGCCCATCGTAGCCCGAGCGGCCCAGCTCATGCCCGAAGAAGCCCCCGGCATAGGAGTCCGCGACCGCTCGGGTCTTGGGCGAGATCCCGAGCACGGCGTGCCTCCCGCCGCCGGCGATGGCCAGCCCCTGGAACGGCCCTGTAGCGAAGATCAGGATGTTCTCCGGCCCGAGGGGGTCGAGGGCTCTCAGGTCCTTCGCCTTCAGTTCTTCCAGCAGGATGCGCGCCCCGATCCCCCGCCCGCCGAGGTGCTTCTCGAGCCAGGCTTCGGGGATGGGATAGTCCCTAATGTAGCCCGAAGTTAGATCTACAAGAAGGTATCTCCCGAATGCACCGTCCATGGCCCTCACCGGCCGATTATAACCCGAGCGAGGTCTGGGATGGAAAGGGCTTGTGCTCCCGGGCTGGAGGGCTTATAATCATCATCGGATTCGACCTTTCGGATCAGCATGGCTTCAGGGGAACACCCACGCCCATTGGGAGTGGCGGCACAACAGTTGAGAAGGATGGGCTATCAGGAGCGACCTTGTAAGGTGGACCGCGAAGCAATGGACCACCAGGAGCGACCTTGAAGTATGTCTTCGTGACCGGCGGAGTCCTCTCGGGCTTGGGGAAGGGGATCACGACCTCTTCCATCGGGCTCCTTTTGAAGTCTCGGGGGATCAAGGTCACGGTGATCAAGATCGACCCCTACCTCAACTGCGATGCCGGGACGATGAACCCCTATCAGCATGGTGAGGTCTTTGTCCTCGACGACGGGAGCGAGCTGGACCTCGACTTCGGGAATTACGAACGGTTTCTCGATATCAACCTAACGGGGGACCATAACATCACCACGGGGAAGGTCTACCTCAAGGTGATCGAGAGGGAGCGGCGGGGGGACTACCTCGGCCAGACGGTCCAGATCATCCCCCATGTCACCGACGAGATCAAGCGGAGCATCACCACCGTGGCGGAGCGGTCCGGAGCGGAGGTGACGATCGTCGAGCTGGGCGGGACCGTGGGGGACATCGAGTCGATGCCATTCCTCGAGGCGGTCCGCCAGCTCCTCCTCGAGCGTGGGCGCGAGGATTGCGCCGTCGTGCACACAACCCTCATCCCGATCCTCGGCCCGGTCGGGGAGCAGAAGACCAAGCCGACCCAGCACTCGGTCCGTGAGCTGCGGGCGATCGGGATCCAGCCGGACATCATCGTCGGGCGGAGCGAGGAGCCCTTGAAGGAGCACATCAAGGAGAAGATCGCCCTCTTCTGCAATGTCCCCAAGAGGGCCGTAATCAGCGCCCCGACCGCCAGGCTGGCTTATCAGGTCCCCCTCTTCTTCGCGGAGCAGGGGCTGGCCGAGCTCCTCCTGGAGAGGCTCAGCCTGGAGCCGCGGGGTGAGGACCTCACCGCCTGGCGGGCCTTCCTGGACCATGCCCTCCACCCCCAGCGTGAGGTGACCGTCGCGCTCGTCGGGAAGTATACCGAGCTCACCGATAGCTACTTGAGCTATACCGAGGCCCTCATCCACGCCGGGGCGGAGCTCCGGACGGCCGTGAATATCAAGTGGATCGAGGCCGAGGACTTCTCGCCCGACCTGCTGGAAGATGTCGCAGGGGTGATCGTCCCTGGAGGGTTCGGGGAGCGGGGAGCTAAAGGGAAGCTCCAGGCGATCCGGTTCGCCCGAGAGAGGAGGCTCCCCTTCCTAGGGATTTGCTTCGGTTTCCAGCTCGCGGTCGTGGAGTTCGCCCGGAATGTCCTGGGCTACAAGCGGGCCAATAGCACGGAGGTCGATCCCCAGGCCAATCCGGCGGTGATCGACCTCCTTCCCGAGCAGCGGACGGTTCAAGAGAAGGGTGGGACGATGCGGCTGGGGGCCTCACCGGTCTTGATCACCCCCGGCTCACTGGCCCACAAGCTCTACGGCCAGGAGGAGGTCAGCGAGCGCCACCGCCATCGCTACGAGGTCAACCCTGAATTTGTCCAGGAGCTAGAGGCCGGTGGCCTCCGCTTCTCCGGAAGGTCGCCCGACGGGCGGATGGAGATCGGTGAGCTGGCTGTGGCTGATCACCCCTTCTTCATTGCCTCACAATTCCACCCGGAGTTCAAGTCCAGGCCGACCAGGCCCCATCCGCTCTTCCTCGGCTTCCTCAAGGCATGCCTCGCCCGAGAACCTTCCTGATGCTGGCCCTCTTGGCCGGGCTCCTTAGCGGGCTTTTCCTCTGGCTCCGGCCTGGCCCGGCTCCCCCGCGTCCGGAGGGGCCGGCGATCGCGGTCCTCGCGCCGACTATAACGCGATTTGATGAGGGAGGCCGAAGGCTCTGGGAGCTCGAAGCGGAGGTGATCACCCTCGAAAGGGAGGCCAATCGCGCTGTGGCGGAGTCCGTCCGGTTGAGGTTCTTCCGCGACGGAGAGGGACACGCCACGGGCCAAGAGGAGGTCGCCCTCAACGCAATGGCCACGAGGCTCTCCCTCTACGGAAGCGGTGAGATGGAGCTTGAGGGCGGGATCGAAGCCCGCGACGACCGCGGCCTAGAGTTCCGGACCGAGCGGGCGCGCTGGGACCCGCAGCGAGGCCTCCTGAGCGGCGACCTTGAGGTGGAGATTATGCGAGGCGAGGAGCGGCTCTTGGGGCGAGGGTTCGAATACAGCCCGGGGGAGGGAAGGCTCATAGTCCATGAGGCGGAGTTGATCCTCGTCCCTGGCGGGGGATGATGTTAAAGGTCGAGGGGCTGGTCAAGAGCTATGGCGGCCGGAGGGTTGTCGATGGCGTCTCCTTCACCATCGACCGTGGGAGGGTTTTTGGCCTCTTGGGGCCGAACGGGGCGGGGAAGACCACAACCTTCCAGATGCTCTGTGGGCTGATCGCCCCCGAGGAGGGGAGAATCTCTCTCGACGGCGAGGATGTCACCCACCTCCCCTTTTACGAGCGGGCAAAGCGGGGGATCCACTACCTCCCGCAGGAGCCATCGGTCTTCCGGAAGCTCTCGGTCCGGGATAACCTCATGGTGGTCCTGGAAGCCCTCGGCATGAGCCCAAAGGCCCGCGAGGAGCGGACCAGGGCCTTGCTCGCGAAGTTCGAGCTCCTCCCCTTCTCCCACCGACGGGCCGACTCCCTCTCCGCGGGCGAGCGACGAAGGGTCGAGCTCGCCCGGGCCTTGGCCACCTCGCCCTCATTCCTCTTGCTCGATGAGCCATTCTCGGGGATCGATCCCCTAAGCTGCGAGGAGCTCCAGCGACTCATCTGCTCGCTCAAGGAGGATGGCCTGGGGATCGTGGTCACGGACCATAATGTCCACGAGACCCTCAAAGTGACGGATTACGCCTACTTGATGAACCAGGGGAAGATCCTCCTCTCCGGCCCACCGCAAAAGGTCGCTGCCGATCCACTGGCCCGGAAGTTCTACCTCGGCGAGCGGTTCAGGTATTAGCTTCTCGCCCTGTTTCCTTCGCCCTGGGAGAGGCATAACTCCAGCATCAGTAGGGCAAAAACCTCTCCGGCCCACGAGGCCCCTACAAACAGCCAGACGTGCTTGCTTCAAGCTCCACGGCTTGAGATGGGTCGTTTTTGATGCCTCATAATAGCCCTCCAGCCTCGGGGCTATCAACCCCCTCTTCGCTCCCCCCACCTCCGGCCCAGTCCCGAGCCCAGCCGAGCTCCTCGGCTAACTCCTCCAGGGAGCGTGGCCCTTTCCTCTTCCTTTCCTTCTCTTTCTCCCTCCTCCGCTTGATGACGATCCTCTCGGCGATGATCTTGGCGAGCATTGCATCTGGAATCCCTTTTGACTCCACCATCTTCTGCCGGACCGCTTCCTGGCCGTATCCGCAGATCTCGAGGTAGGGGCAGTATTCATGGGCCCAATGGTCCGGAGGGAGGCGATCGATCGGATCTTGGGGGAGCTCCCCCTCCCTTAGCTTCGGGAGGAGGGCCTTAACCCTCTCTAATAAGGGGAGCAGCTCGGCCTCGTCATACTCCACGGGGAAGAGCATGTATTCCAAGGTGTCGCGGTTCTCGTAATAGATGACCCCGCCTCGGACCGGTAGCCCGTAGTATCGCTCGATCCCCCAGATGTAGATGTGACATTGTCTTGAATGCTCCGGCCTCGGTCGGCCCTCACCCTTGATCAAGCCATACTCCATTGAGCCCGCTGTCTTGATCTCTAGGACATAGAAGCCTGAGGGCTCGCTGATCCCAGGAGGGATGAAGAGGAGGGCATCGCACCGGCCCTTAAGCCGGTATTCCTCGTCCAGGAAGGGGACCTCCCTTGCCATCAGGACTTTCGAGAAGTAGCTGAGGATCCGGTGGTGAGAGGCGCTCCCGACTTGGAAGATCCTCTTCACCCGGCTCTCCGGCTCGGCCTTCGGGGCTCCCAGGAGCTCGAATGCCACCGCGAGAATGCAGCCCCGTGCCAGGGAAGAGGGGTAGATCCAGCCGAGCCCTTCTCCAGTTTCTGGCTCGTCTTCGTCCCTAGAGAAGCTCTCCTCGAGCACCCCCCTTAAGAGCGCGGTGATCTCAGTGGTGGTGCCAGCAGGTCCCTTCTCGGCCCCTGCCCCAGCCTTCTCATCTCTCAGGGGCTCCTTCCCTTTCTCATTCGTTACCATTGCCCTTACCATCCCTCGCTGACCTCATCCCACCTCCAGCGGGAGGGGCCTCTCCTCGCTTCGGCCTTGATCCTGAGGGAGTCGTGCTTGGAAGAAGAACTTGGTCTCCCCAGCGGTGTTGATCCCCTTCAATTCCTTGACCCTGATAATGATCGGGTATTGGCGGGTCACATTCCCGATCACCAGGGCATGATAATTGCGGAGCCGCTTCACAAAGGAGGCTAGCGTCTCCTGGTCGATCAGTGCGCTCTTCCCCAGGTGCTTCACATCGTCGTCGTAGGGGAGGTGCATGATGAAGAGGTTATCCATCTGTCGCAGGACGGCCTCGTCGAGCCCGCTGATCATGTTGGTGATGAAGAAGGAGGTGATCCCGAGGTGCCGCGAGCGGGTGACGATGTAGCCGATGGTGTTCCGGCTCACATAGAGGTGGGCCTCCTCGAAGAAGACGAAAGGGAACTTCCCTGTCCCGGCCGCGATCTCCTCCTCGCAGATCCCCTTAATCAGTTCCACGATCGACTGGACGAACCCGAATCGCGCCAGGTTCCCTAAACCGGAGATGTCAATCACCAATGCCCCGCCGTCCCGGATCTTCCGATACTGCTTGGGGATCGAGACCGCCTCCAAGGGGGAGGAGGCGAAGACCCCGGTGTTCTTCACCGCCAAAAGGCGGCTGCGAATGGCATTATTGATCACCTCGTTCTCCGCGAACTCCCCCGCCTCGGCCATCTGGATCAAATGGTCGAGCCCGATGAACACCTTCCTCCCGTTCTGCCTGAGCTGCTTGGCCTCCTCGAGGAGCTTGAAGACCCGGTTCTCGAAATACAAGGCCGAGACCTCAGGGAGCCCGAACTTGGTGAGCATCGTCAGGAGCGGCTCGAGCCCGAACTCCTCGACCCCCATCTTCAGGTTCCCTCCCTCTCCGGCCCGGAGGACGATCACCCCTCGCTTGACTCTCCCATCTGGGCCGACTTCATGAGGCGGGAGGTGGATATACTCCTTGTTCAAGTCGAAGACGATGCACGGCGCCCCCTGCTTGATCAGCTCGAGCAAGAGGACCTTCGCCAGGTAGGACTTCCCCGAGCCCTTGACCCCGGTGATCACATTGACCTTCTCTAGGGCCTGGCCTTCGATGGAGAATGGACCCCCATCCAGGGTCTGGCCAATATGGAGCCGGTTCCCCAGGTCATTGACGCAGTTGGCGAGTAGCTCTTGATGGCCAACCCGCGTAATCTCCACCTCCCTTGTGGGGATCCAACCGTCCCACCGGTCCCAGAGGTGCCCCTCCCCAGAGGGCTCTGCCACCTTCCTGATCTTGGCCACAGCGATGTTCAAGTTCCGCATCTCCCGGTCCATGTCCGCCAAGGGGAAGTCTGCTAGGTAGCGGAAGAGCCGGTCCGCGGGGTCGGAGTGGTCCCCTAGGGCGAGGAGGAGCTGCTCCCGGATGAATGAGGGGTAGCTCGCGGTCCGGAACTCGATGATTTGAGCGATCAAGCCCCTCCCGCTCGTATTCCCCACGCGATACTTAACCTCCCTCTGCTCTTCCCCATCACCACGGCGTGGTGTAGGTCGGATCTCCTTGATGAGGAGGTTCTCGCCGACATGGAGGTCGACCTCCTTGGGGTTGAAGATCAGCTCGATGATATCCCCTCTCACCTGGTATACTTGAATGCTCATGGTCTTGTTCGCACTCCTCGCCTCACGGCCTCGAGCCCGGGCTTGGGATCAGGATCGGATTCAAACTCGGGTTCAGGCTCGAGTCCCTCGATGATCTTCTCGATCTCCCTTGTCGGGAAGAGCTCGATCTGCTTGGGATCCTCCTTCAGGAGCTCG
This sequence comes from Candidatus Acetothermia bacterium, assembly GCA_028275195.1. Lineage (GTDB taxonomy): Bacteria > Bipolaricaulota > Bipolaricaulia > RBG-16-55-9 > JANLFV01 > JANLFV01. The sequence goes on along the minus strand of JAPWVC010000035.1, from coordinate 1,636 downwards.
ATCGCCCGATCCGGTGCGCAGACCTTGATGACCATCCTTTCGCCCCGCAAGTTCCGCACCACGAAGAAGGCCCCGCCGGAGAGGGGGTTCTGGCCCATCTCTCGAAGATCGGCCAGGGCCAGCCGGATCTTCTGGAGACTGATATACTCTCGGAGCTGCTTGATGATCAGGGCCTCGCGGATGTTCTCCTTGGAGAAGAGGAGTCGCTTCCTCCCGCCACGCCGCTGGACGAGCGGCTCGATCAGCCCCTTCCCTACCCAGTCCATCAGGGTCCGGTAGGGTATCCCTGTCTTCCTGGCGACCGTCTCACTGGTATAGCAGTAAAGCCGAGCCCGCGGCTTCCCTCCGAGCCCAGCCACGGTGGGAGCAGAAGCAGTAAAAGTAGAGCTCTCTTCCATCCCCAGCAAGCCCCTTCAATGTATGCTGCAGATAATTGTGCAACTCGCATATTACCGTAATCCTCTTCCCTCGTCAAGGCCCCTAACGGGACAGTCCGGGTCTCCTGGGTAGCTGATAAGAGTCCGAAGCCGCGCCAGGCCGGACTGGTTGGAATAATTAAAGTTAGGCCGGGGCTAGCCCAGGACACCACCGCGGGATTTCACATGAGTCCGAAGCCCGAGCACTTTCCCCACTAGGTGTGCGAGGTCGAGATGGTCTCTCTTTCAGCGATCCACCCTCTCTCGGGACTCCGCTAATCCCGGCTCTCACTCTCAGTGAGTGACCTCCTCTTTCCGGTAGAGCTGATAGTAAAGGATGAACCAACCGAACCCGGCGATGATCAACAAAGAGACGACCTGGGCAGTCTTCAAGGACTCCAGGAAGGAGGAGGCTGTGGCCGTCGGGAGGCAGCCTGTCCCCCCTAGGAGGCAGAGGGCATCCCCGCGGAAGAACTCCACGACGAACCGGACCAGGGAGTAGGCGATCAGATAGGAGGAAACGATAAAGCCATCCTTGTATTCGCGTTTGCGGAGCCACCACCACATCAAGGCGAAGATGATCAGATTCCCGACCATCTCGTAGAGCATCGCCGGGTGGAGGCGGTAAGTATCGAATGGGGGGGTCGTATGGGCATAAGAGTAAGCTGGGGTCCCGCGGGCGAACTCTAGCCCGAAGGGGGCATGCGCGTAGGTCTTGATCCCGTAGGCATCGCCGTTGAGGAAGTTCCCCAGCCGCCCCAGGGCCTGGCCTAAGATCACAGATGGGGCAACGGCATCGGCGAACCTCCAGAAGGGGACCCGCTTCCACGAAACGAAGATGAGGAGGGCCAAAAAGCCCCCCAAGAGCCCGCCATGGATCGCCAGCCCGCCCTCCCAGATCTTAACGATATTGATGGGATTCCGGCTGTAGTTCTCCCAGAGGAAGGCCACATACCAGAGCCGGGCGAAGATGATCCCCAGAGGGACGGAGATCAGGACGAAATCGAGGATGTCGTCCGTCTTCAGGCCCAGGCCCTTCCGCTTGGCCTCGGCCTTGGTGAGGAAGATCCCGACGATGATGGCAATGACATACATTAGGCCATAGTAACGGACGGTGAACTGCTGGCCGAATAACTTGATAGTGAACGCGATCGGATGCATCTCTCCTCCTTCTTTCGCTCTCGAGCTCTACCTAATTTCGTGTCGCTCCACCCAGTCGG
>JAPWVC010000034.1 GCA_028275195.1 Candidatus Acetothermia bacterium | reverse complement strand
TCGCGCGATACGAGTGGGACCTGGACGGCGATGGGAGCTTTGAGGCTGAAGGGCCGATAGCGAAGAAGGTCTATGACCGGGCTGGGACCTATCGTGTGGCCTTAAGAGTCATCGACGACGATGATGCGGGCGCTACCCTCTTCCAGGAGGTAACGATCTACAAGCCCGCGGTCGCCACCCGCGAGATCAACACCTATCTCCATGTCGATAAGACCCTTCCGAGCCAGACCTTCCGCGTGACGGTGAAGATCGAAGTGAATGTGGATCTCAACGGCCTGGGGCTCGATGAGGACCTCCCCGAGGGGTGGACGGTCACCCCGGCCCAGAATGCCGAGGCGACCTACCACGAGAAGGCCGTTCAGTGGCTCTTCGCAGGGAAGATCCCAGCCGGGACGACTAAGACGGTCGTCTACGATGTGGCCGTCCCGGCCAACGCGGCCCTCAAGATCTACAATATCGCCGGGAAGATCAGCTCCGCTTCCCCGGCCTTCGAGCTGGCCGTGGAGGGCGAGGGCCAGGTGGAGATCACCGACCGGCTCCCGATCAGTTGGGTGGTCTCCCGCTGGGATACTACGAACGATCGGTTCGACATCCGGCTCGGAGATAAGATCACCTTCGACCAGATCCAGCAAGCTGTGGCCTGGTGGCTCGAGGGGAAGGTCATCGAGCACACCGGCGGGGCGGTGATCAACCTCCAGACGATGCTGGAGTTGGTCGCCTACTGGCTGACCGATACGCCGGTCTATGAGCCGCTGCCTTAGGAGGAGGGAAGTTGGCTAAGCTTAAGCTCCGGATCGCACTGATCCTCCTGCTCGGCTTGGTGGTAATGCCGGTCAGCTATGCCGGCTCGAACAGGCCGCCCCAGGCGAGCTTCACCTACTCCCCCGCCGTGCCGACGATCAACGACCTCGTGGCCTTCGACGGCTCGGGCTCGAGCGACCCCGACGGCCGGATCGTCCTCTATGAATGGGACTTCGACGGCGATGGGAGCTACGAGCAGAGCCTGAGCGCCGCCGCAACCACCTGGCTCTATGACGAGCCGGGGAGGTATCGGGTCTCCTTGCGGGTGACGGATAATGGCGGAGCCGTGGCTGTCGGGGCCAAGGATCTCGAGGTGGCCGAGGCCCCGATCGTTGTCCGCCAGAGCATCACCACTCCACTCGGAGGGAATAGGGCCCTCCCGGGCGATTGGCTCCGGGTGACGGTCGAGATCGGCGTTCGCACCCAGGTCAACGGCTTAGGGCTGGTCGCGGAGCTCCCCGAGGGCTGGCGGCTCCGTGCGGTCGAGAACGGTGATGCGACCTTCAAGCAGGCTGGGAATCAATGGCTCTGGGTCCGAGGCCTCCTTTCCGGGGATCGCTTGAGGATCGTCTATGAAGTGCAGGTCCCGGGGAGCGCGCCGCGGGGCCTCTACAAGATCGGGGGCCTCGTGAGCAGCTTCTCCCCGCGCTTCAAGATCCCGATCCCCCAAACCATCGAGGTGCAGGTCCTCTAGTTCCAGCTAGCCTGGCTGGCCTGCACCCTCCTCAAGATGGGGGGAGGGCCCCGACCCCCAATCGGGGCCCTCCCTTTCCCCATTTGCTCATCCTACCCGGATTTGTTATCCTCTCCAAGGAGGAGGGCTCAAGACGGGAGGGAGAAGGGAGGATGCGGAAGCTAAGGCCTGAAGAGCTGCGGCGCCACTGCGACCCGGGGATCTTCGACTTCCAGACCACGGCGGAGCTCGAGCCCCTCCGGGAGGTCATCGGCCAGGAGCGGGCGATCGAGGCCCTGGAGTGCGGGCTAAAGATAAAAGATCCCCGCTATAACATCTATGTCGCCGGCGGGCCGGGGACGGGGAAGATGTCGATTGTCCGGGCCTATCTTGAGCGGGTGAGCGCGAATGAGCCCCGTCCCCCCGATCTATGCTATGTCCACAACTTCGAGGACCCCTATACCCCCCGCTACCTCTCCCTCCAGCCGGGGAAGGGGGCCCGCCTGAAGGCGGACATGGGGAAGCTCATCGAGCTGTTGAAGCGGGATATCCCCACGGCCTTCAAGAGCGAGGAGTATCAAGAGAGGAAGCGTGCGATCGATGAGGAGATCAACCGGAAGAGGGATGAGCTCTTCAGCGAGCTCGAGCGGCGGACCCGCGAGCTGGGGTTCGCCCTCCAGCGGACCCCCATCGGGATCAATACGATCCCGCTGCTCGAGGGGAAGCCGATGAGCGAAGAGCAGTATAAGCGACTGAGCGAGGCGGAGCAGAAGGCCCTCGAGGAGCGCCACCGCCAGGTCCGGCTCCAGATCGAGGAGACGATCCGCCGAGCCGGGGCGCTCGAGGAGGAGCGGGCCCGGCTCATCGAGGAGTTGAACCGCGAGGTAGCGGCCTTCGCTGTCGAGCCGAAGATCGCGGCCCTCAAGGAAACCTACGGAGAGGAGCCCCGCGTCGGGGAGTTCCTCGAGGAGGTGAAGAGGGACATCCTGGCCAACCTGCGGCTCTTCCTCGGGGAGGAGGAAGGACAAGATGAGGAGCTCAAGCGGTATGAGGTCAATGTCCTGGTGGACAACTCGAAGCTCGCCGGTGCTCCAGTGATCGTCGAGGATAACGCCACTTACCCCAACCTCTTCGGGAAGGTCGAGCGCCGGGTCCAAATGGGGGTCCTCACTACCGACTTCACTATGATCCGCCCCGGCTCGCTCCACCGGGCCAACGGGGGCTACTTGGTCCTCAATGCCAACAACCTCTTCCGGAACCCCCTCTCCTGGGAGGCACTGAAGGTCGCACTCAAGTCGGGGAAGATCGCAATCGAGGACCCCGGCTCGCTCCTCGGCTGGACGGCCACCGAGGGGCTCCGGCCCGAGCCGATCCCTCTCCAGGTGAAGTTGATCATCGTCGGGAGCCACGAGCTCTATAACCTCCTCCAGATGTTCGAGGAGGACTTCCAGGAGTTCTTCAAGATCAAGAGCGAGTTCGACTCCGAGATGCCCTGGGATGAGAAATACATCAAGAAGTTCGGGCCGTTCATCCGGGCGAGGGTCCTGGAGCGGCCCGGCTTGAAGGACTTCGACCGGACGGGGGTGGCAAGGCTCGTGGAGTATGCCGCGGAGCTGACCGGGGACCAGAATAAGCTCTCAGCTCGGTTCAGCGACATCATGGCCATCATCCGTGAGGCGAGCTACTGCGCCGAGCGGGCCGGGGCCGAGTTCGTCACCGCGGAGCATGTGGAGCAGGCGATCCAAGAGCGGCGCTACCGGAGCAACCTCATCGAGGAGAAGCTCCAGGAGATGATCGCTCGGGGTGAGCTCCTCGTCGAGGTCGATGGGGCCAAGGTCGGCCAGGTGAACGGCTTGGCGGTCTATGATCTGGGGGACTTCTCCTTCGGGAGGCCCACGAGGATCACGACCAATGTCTTCGCCGGGAAGGACGGGGTGACGAACATCGAGCGGGAGGCCGAGCTCTCCGGGAAGATCCACACCAAGGGGCTCTTGATCCTGAAGGGCTGGCTGGGGGAGAAGTTCGCCCAGGATAGGCCCCTCAGCCTCTCGGCCTCGATCACCTTCGAGCAGAGCTACTCCGAGATCGACGGGGATAGCGCCTCGGCCACCGAGGCCATCGCCCTCATCTCCGCCCTCGCGGGCGTCCCATTGAAGCAGTCGATCGCCATCACCGGCTCGGTCGATCAGAAAGGGGAGGTCCAGCCGATCGGGGGAGTGAACGAGAAGATCGAGGGCTTCTTCAAGACCTGCAAGCTCAAGGGGCTGACCGGGAAGCAGGGGGTGATCATCCCCGAGAAGAATGTGGAGAACCTCATGCTCTCCCAAGAGGTGATCCAGGCCGTCCGGGAGGGGAAGTTCCACATCTGGGCGATTAAGAATCTGGACGAGGGGATCGAGCTCCTCACCGGGCAGAAGGCCGGACGGAGGCTGAAGAACGGGAAGTTCGAGAAGGGGAGCGTCTACTGGAAGGTCGAGCGCCGCCTCCGCCAGATCGCTGAGAGCCTCAAGGCTGAGGAGCGCGAGGAGAAGGCGGGCTAGGCTAGCTCAGCCCGCTACGCTGGCGATCGCGCTCTCGAGGATGTCCAGCCCCTCTTCGAGCTGCTCCTCCGGGGTGACCAAGGGGAGGAGCATCCGGATCACATTCCCATAGAGGCCGGCCTTGGCCAGGACCAGCCCATTCTGAATGGCTTCCTTGATGATCGCGCTCGTCTCCTCCGCTGCCGGCTCCTTGGTCTGGCGGTCCTTCACTAGCTCCATCGCCACCATCGCCCCCACCCCACGGACATCGCCGATCAGGGCAAACCTCTGCTGCAGCTTGCGGAACCGCTCCAAGATCCTCGCCCCGAGCTCCTCCGCCCGCGCGAGCAGCCCCTCCTCCTCGATGATGGCCAGCACCTCCAGCGCGACCCGGCAGGCGAGGGGATTCCCCACATAGGTCCCGCCGATCCCTCCCTCGGGGACGCTGTCCATGATCTCGGCCTTCCCTACGACCGCGCTCAAGGGGAGCCCGGCGGCGAGCGACTTCCCTAAGCAGATCAGATCCGGCTCGAGCCCGAAATTCTCGCAGGCGAAGAATCGCCCCGTCCGGCCCATCCCGGTCTGGATCTCGTCGGCCACGAGCACGATCCCATAACGGTCGGCCAGCTCCCGAAGGAACTGGAGGAAGCCCTCCTTGGGGACGACGAACCCGCCCTCGCCCTGGATCGGCTCGACGACGATCGCCGCGACATCCTCAGGAGCCACGAGGCTCGAGAGCCTCCGCTCGACCTCGGAGAAGGGGATGTCGCAGCGATACTCATTGGCGAAGGGGATGCGGTAGACCTCCGGCGCGAGGGGCCCGAACCCGGCCTTGTAGGGCTTGGCCTTGTGGGTCATGGTCATCGTGAGCAGTGTCCGGCCATGGAAGGCCCCCTCGAAGACCACGACCCCCTTCCGCTTGGTATAGAACCGGGCGATCTTCACGGCGTTCTCCACCGCCTCCGCGCCGGAGTTGAAGAAGGCAGCCTTCTTCGGGGTCGGGCCAGGAGCGAGCTCGCTCAGCCGCTCCGCCAGCGCGATGAACGGCTCATACATCATGGCCGTGAAGTCGGTGTGCAAGAACCTCTCGGCTTGGTCCTTGACCGCGGCCACGACCCGCGGATGGCTATATCCGACGGCGAGGCAGCCCCAGCCGCCGGTGAAATCCAAGAAGCGGTTGCCATCGAGGTCCCAGACCACCGCTCCCTCGCCCTTGGCCACGACGAACGGGGCCAGTGGGGCAAAGGCCCGGGGGACATACCGCTCCTTCTTTGCGATCCATTCCTTCGATCTCGGGCCGGGCAGGGCCGTCTTCACTATCTCCATGGGCTTAGACCTCCTCGTCAGCAGAATAGATGGAGCCTAATCTTACTAACTAGCCTCTCGACCTGCAACCCCGAGCTACTCGCGGGAGAGGACCTTCCCCGGGGGGAGGAGGGTGACCTTGAAGGGGAGGTCCATCTCCCGTAACTTCGCCTCGAGCTCGCGGAGCTTGAATTGATACCTCGAGGAGATGTGGATCGCCAATAGCTCCTGCTGGACACGGGCCTGGCGGGCGACCTCGAGGGCCTCCTCGAGCGTGGCATGCTTATACTCCTTCCGCTCCTCCTCGTCGAGGAAGGTCACATCGTGGAGGAGGAGGTCGGTCTCCTCGACCTTCCGGGGGTCGAGGGGGATGGAGTCCCCGCCGTAGCTTAAGAGCTTCTTGTCGTATTGCTCCAATAGCGCCGCCCGCCCCCGGGCCTGGACCAGCTTAAGGATCTCCTCCTGGGCGAGGCCGCGGTATTCCTCCTTCAATCGCTCCCGCCGCTCGATGATGTTGTAGCCTAGGGAGCGCTCGTCCTGGGAGTGGACGGTCCTGAAGGCCTCGACATAGCGCGGGAGGCGGCCGCCGAAGAGCTGGACCCGCTCGCCGTCGCTCAAGGGGACCCACTCCAACTGATACCGGAGGTGGCGGTTCGTCCGCCAGAGGTAGTTCATCAGCTCCGAGACCCGCCAGTTCCCCCGAGGATAGTAGATGGTAAGAGGCTTCTCCGTATCCCCCATGGCGTTATTTCGGATGTTGATCAACCCGACCAGCCCGGAGATGTGATCGGCATGGCCGTGGGAGAGGAAGACATGGCGGATGGCAAAGGACTTGTTCCCCAGGACCGAGCTCACCCCCTCCCCGGCATCGAAGAGGACCCGGTCAGGGCTGTAGTAAACCCATGTGGAATAGAGGGCCTTGGAGTAGGCGATCAGCTTCATGCTCAATTTATTCTATAGGCTCAGCTTGAGGGCTTCAATGGCGACGATGCCCCCGATCACATTTGACCCCTGGTCTCACCATAACTAAGATGTGAACGAAGCCCATTCAGGCTCTATCGGGCCTTTTCACTTCTCTAAAGGCAAAGGAGGGAGCATGAAGGTCCTCGTCTTCGGTGGTGCAGGGAGGATGGGTTCTGCCGTTGCTTGGGACTTGGTCAAGGAAAGCGATGTCGAGAAGGTCGGACTCGTCGGGCGGCGGAAGGAAGCCCTAGAAGGGGCTAAGAGGTGGATCAACAGCGGCAAAGTGGTGATCCACTCTCTCGATATCGCGGACAAGGCCAAGGCAGCGAAGCTGATGAGGCAATATGATGTCGGAGTGAATGCCCTCCCTGACCGGCGGACAAGCTATAAAGCCCTCGAGGCAGCGATCGAGGTCGGCTTCAGCCTCGTCGATATGCTCGAGGAGTATCACCGCCGGCCCGACCCTTATGAGACCGAGGGGCTCGAGCTCCCTGAGGAGATGAGCTTAGAAGAGTATGGTGAATGGCTTCACAACAAGGCAGTGGAGAACGGTGTGACCTTCCTAGATGGGATCGGATTCGCCCCCGGCTTGAGCAACATCACCCTTGGCGAGGGGATTAGGAAACTGGACAAGGCCGAGACGGCCGTGGCCCGCGTCGGGGGGATCCTCTCAAAGGAGGCTGCGGCAAGACACCCTCTGAAATACATGATCACCTGGGCCTTCCGCCATGTCTTGCGGGAATACATGGTCAGGCTGAATGTGTTGAAAGATGGCAAAGTCGTGGAGGTGGAGGCGCTCACCGACCGCGAAAGGTTTAGATTCGCGAAGTTCGGGAAGGACGAGGAGCTGGAGTGCGCCATCACCCCGGGGATGCCGAGCTTCCTCTATACGAGGCCCGAGTTGAAGGAGTTCGCGGAGAAGACCATCCGCTGGCCGGGCCACTTCGCGGGGATCGACACCCTCAAGGAGTGCGGGCTGCTAGACCTGGAGCCGGTCGATTTCCAGGGCAAAAAGATCATCCCGCGCGACTTCCTCCTCGCGCTGATCGAGCCACGGCTCCTGCCCAGGCCCGGGGAAACGGATGTCTGCGTGATGTGGAACACGGTGACCGGGCTCAAGGGCGGGGGAAAGGTGCGGATCGACTACTACATGTGGGACGAGGCGGACATAGAGCATGGCATCTCCTCCATGGCTCGCGTCACCGGCTTCCCCGCGGCGATCGGGGCCTTGTTCATCGGGCGGGGCTTGATCAAAGAGAAGGGGCTCGTCCCTCCTGAAGATTGTATTAAAGGTGAGAGCTATCGGCTCTTTATGGAGGAGCTGAAGAAGCGGGGGATCAACATCCTGGAGACGGTCGAGAAGATGGGGTAAGCTTCGGCAGCTAAGTCGGCCGTTGCCTTGGGATAGGCAGTGATCCCTAGCCGCAGATCTCTACAGATCTGCCCTGGTTATATTTCACTCGCTCGGCTTGGAGATCATCCCCAGAACCCCGCCGGCTAAGACCGCCGCGGCAAGCCAGGTGCGAGGGAAGAGGAAGCCTAGAAATGGGAAGAAGATCACCGGATAGAAGAATTTGTTCAGGCTCAGGCGACCAGAATCGGCGATGAAGGAGATGATGAACAAGATCCCACCGAGGACGATCAACGCGATGCCGACCTGGCGTGGCCGCCGAGGGATAGAGAAGGAGAGCCCTAATGCTACTAATCCCAGGATCAACCCCAGGGCCGCGAGCGCCTCAAATCCTGGCCTAATATAGCCATAAGCGAAGTCCCGGGTGATGAACCAGATAAGGTAGTAGATGGCCGTGAGCCCGCCGCCAATGGACCCGGCGAGCAGAGCCGCGAATTTGGTCCATTCTCTCGGTTCAGCCTGAGCCAAGCTCTTCACCTCTGCCTCCATAGGACTCTCAGCGAGCTTCCCTACGGGGAGCCTCCGCCCCTGGGCATCGCGCATCGAGCCGGTGGCAATGAAGATGAGATCGATCATCCACCAGATCCCCAAGCCCCCAAGGGTGATGAGCTTCAACACCCCTAGGCCGACATAGCCGAGATAGAAGCGATCGACTCCGAGGTCCCCGAGGAAGATCGAGAGGAGCAAGGCCACAAGCCAGCTCTTCGGGCTCTCCTCTCTCTTTATCTCCGCTCCGGCCGGAGGAGCGGTCACTTCTTGCTCCCTGAGCTTAGGCTCAAGCGCCTCGGCAGCACACCCCTTGCAGTGGATCTTCCCCTCGAGCTCCAGGGCGCACTCCGGGCAGACGGCCCTCCCGCAGGAGACGCAGACCCCGACCGCGTCCCTATCCTGGTGGGAATAGCACTTCATCCCCATCTCCCCCTTTCGCAAAATTATACCCCTCCGGCCATAAAGGCGCTAAGAGGGAGCAGCTTGCCGGGCGAGGCGGGGGCAGGTATAATTGAGACGATGTCTCAATTAAGGCAAGAAATCGGATTGTCTGAGCACCTCAGCGCGGCTGGCTACCGGCTGACCGCACCCCGCCGGGCCGTCCTCCAGGTCCTGGAGGAGGCGAGGACCCATCTCCACCCCGAGGAGGTCCTAAAGCGGGCGAGGCTGATCTATCCCGGCCTCGGGCGGGCAACGGTCTACCGGACCCTCGCCCTGCTGACCGGCCTCGGGCTCCTCCGCCCGATCCGCCTCGGCGGGAGCCCGCGCCTCGCCCGGGTCACGGAGGGCCATCACCATCTCGTCTGCCTGGCTTGCGGCCACTCTTTCAGCTTCGAGGAGTGCCTCGAGGGGGAGCTGGAGGAGGAGCTGGCCCAGCGATTCAACTTCAAGATCAAGGGCCATCTCCTCGAGTTCTATGGGCTCTGTGCTGACTGCCGAGGGGAGTAAAGATGGGTAGCAGCTCGCGCGGCGTGCTCAAGCCTAGGGCCTCCTTGGCCTTCTTGCTCTCGGCCCTAGGGCTGGGCTTGGTCCTGGCTCTCACTCCACTAGGCCCGGCCGGCTTTAGCTTGGGGCCTGAGCCGAAGCTGCGAGCGGTGGCGACTACCACGATCGTCGGGGATGTAGTCCGCAATATCGGGGGCGAGGCGATCGCCCTGACCGTTCTTCTGCCGCCGGGGAGTGATCCCCACAGCTATGAGCCGACTCCGCGGGACTTGATTGCGCTAGCTGAGGCCAAGCTCATCTTCATCAATGGCGCCGGGCTCGAAGCCCATCTTGAGCCCTTCCTCCGGGAGGCCAAAGCGCCGGTCATCTCCGTCTCCGAGGGGCTCGCCCTCCGGCGGCTCAATGGGGATCTTGACCCCCATGTCTGGTTCGATCCCCAGAATCTCTTGACCTGGATTAGGAACATCGAGGAGGCGCTAAGCGCCGCCGATCCGGCCAATACGGCCTATTACGCTGCCAATGCCCGGGCTTATGAGCTGGCCCTGCGGGGCCTTGACGCCCGGATCTTAGAGCAGGTGGCACAGGTGCCCCAGGAGGCCCGGAAGCTGGTCACAGACCACCTATTCTTAGGCTACTTCGCCGACCGCTATGGCTTCGATTATCTTGGCGCCATCTCCCCGGGCTTCAGCACCTTAGCCGAGCCCTCGGCGCGGGAGCTAGCCGAGCTGGAAGAGGCGATCCGCCAGTCGGGGGCCCGGGCCATCTTCGTCGGGATGACAGCCAACCCGGCCCTGGCGGAGCGGATCGCTGCCGACACCGGCGTCAAGCTGGTCTTCCTTTACACCGGGTCGCTGAGCGAGCCCGGCGGCCCGGCTGATACCTACCTAAAGCTCATGGAATATGATGTCTCAGCGATCGTTGGGGCGCTCAAGTGAGAGTGAGAGTGAGAGCGAGAGAGAGGCCGGGATGGACCCCATCCTAGAGGTAGTGGATCTGACCGTAGCTTACCCAGGGTCGCTCCTGGCGGCTCGCCTTGCGAGGAGCGGGCAAAGCCCCTCGAGCCGGCCGGCGCTCGAAGGGGTCTCCTTCGCGGTCGTCCGCGGGGAAGGGGTGGCCGTAGTCGGGCCGAACGGGGCGGGGAAGACCACCCTCTTCCGGGCTATAGCCGGGCTGATCCGGCCCATCGCTGGGGAGGTCCGGCTCGCCCCTCAAGCCCGGATCGCCTATCTCCCCCAGCGGAGCCAGGTCGATTGGGCCTTCCCCGTGACCGTGGCCGATGTAGTGATGATGGGATTGATCCAGCGGATCGGCTGGCTCCGACTCCCCAGGCGGCGGGAAGCACGGCTTGCGCGGCTGGCCGTGCACGAGGCGCTCGAACAGGTCGGGCTCGGGCCCCTGGCAGGTCGGCCGATTGGGGAGCTCTCCGGAGGGGAGCAGCAGCGGATGTTCCTCGCCCGGGCCATGGTCCAGGGGGCTGAGCTCCTCCTGCTCGATGAATCGCTCGCCGGGCTCGATGCGGCCGCGCAGGAGGAGATCCTCCGGCTCCTCGGGGGGCTCCGTGAACGCGGGGTGGCGGTCTTGCTCGCTACCCACGACTTGAATCTCGCCGGCGGGCGGTTCGACCGGGTAATGCTCCTCAACCGACGGCTCTTAGGGCTCGGGAAGGCCGAGGAGGTCTTGACCACCGAGCGGCTGCATGCGGCCTATGGGGGCCAGCTCCGGCTCGTCCAGACCGCTGAGGGGCTGGCCGTCCTCTGCGATACCTGTTGCGAGGAGAGGCATTAAGGCTGAGATGGAGCTGATCCTCGAGCCGCTATCCTATCCCTTCATGGTCCGCGGCCTGGTGGCGGCGATCCTGGTCGGGCTGGTAAGCCCACTGGTCGGCTCCTATGTGGTCTTGCGAGGGATGGCCTTCTTCGGGGATGCCCTGGCTCACGCAATCCTCCCCGGCGTGGCCTTAGGATATCTCCTTAGTGGAGGGGCCCGCGGCCCGCTCTTCTGGTGGGCTCTGCTCACCGCGATCTTGACCGCCCTGGGGATCGGTGCGCTCAGCCGCGGGGCAAGGCTGAAAGGGGATACAGCGATCGGGATCGTCTTCGCCGGGATGTTCGCCCTGGGGATCGCCCTCATCTCTCGGGCCCAAGGCTCCGCCCTGGATCTGGCGCATTTCCTCTTCGGGAACCCTCTAGCTGTATCCGGTCGGGAGATCGTCATGATCGGGGCCCTCGCCGGAGCGGCCCTGCTCATCATCCTCGCCTTCTACAAGGGGTTTCTCCTCCTCGCCTTCGATCCCCTCCAAGCGGCCGTGCTCCGCCTCCCGGTCGGATTCTTGCACAACCTGCTCCTGGTGCTGATCGCCCTGATCGCGGTGATCTCGCTCCAGACGGTCGGAGTGGCCCTAACGGTCGCACTGCTCGTGACCCCCGCGGCCACGGCCCGACTGGTGACCAAGCGCCTCCCCGCGATGATGGGATTAGGGTCACTGCTGGGGGCTTTCTCCGGGGTGGCCGGCCTCTATCTCTCCTATTACACCCGGGTAGCCTCGGGAGCGGCGATCGCCCTCGTCGCTACGGCCCTCTTCCTCCTGACCCTCCTCGCCTCAGGGGTCTTGCGCCGCCTCTCCTGAGGGGGTGTCAAGGGGCAAGACCCCCGATCCATTCAGAAATTCTCCCCCCACCCCAGATGGCCTACTGTATAATAAAACCTTGGATTTGGGACTCATCCGAAAGGGCAAACCTACCGCGAGGTAGGGGCGCAAAGCCGCGAGTCTCTCGGAGACAGTCGGGCTGCCGAAGATGAGTATAGTTATTATCCGCGGTGT
>JAPWVC010000038.1 GCA_028275195.1 Candidatus Acetothermia bacterium | reverse complement strand
GCTCTACCGGAAGAGCTTCCCCGAGGTGAAGCTAGCCCTCCCGGAGAGGTCCCTTGTCCCGATGGAGCTGGCGATGAGCGAAGGGATCACCGTCCCCGAGCTCTTCAAGCTGGCGATGGAGGCCGAGCGCCAGTCGGAGCAGTTCTACCGCGAGATGGCCTCCAGAGCCAAAGAGCCCTCGGGGAAGGCCCTCCTGGCCTACCTCAGCAAGATGGAGCACGGCCACTACGAGCTACTGGCGAGCGAATTCGAGCTGCTCGCCCAGTTCCCCGACTACTACAAGGCCGAGGAGTTCCACCTGGGCGAGGAGCTGATCCACCTCGGGCCCTAGCGGCTCCCGAAGTCGGTGGTCCAATACCAATACCCGGAGCTGGCGTCGTAGACCCGCCCGACCCCGATCTCCTCGAACTGGCAGGTGAGCATGTTCTTGTTGTGGCCCGGGGAGTTCCGCCAGGCCTCGAAGGCCGCCTCGGGCGTCTCCAGCCCCTGCGTGGCCTTGTAGATGTTCTCCCCGTAGGAGGTCCAGCCGGTGTAGCCGAACTGCTCTATCCTCGTGCGGACATCGGCCTCCCCGGGGCAGACATGGGCGAAGCAGTCGTGATCGGCCATGAACTGGCTGTGGTAGACCGCGGCGGCGTTCAGCTCTGGGGAAAGGACCAGATTGCGGGCTGCCCCCGCGGGCCAGGAGGTCCAAGCATTGGCCGCTAGGTCGAAGCACTGGCCGCTCTGGCTCCGATACTGGTTGATGATCGCCAGGAAGGACTGGGCCACATCCTGCGGGCCGGCTTCGACGCAGGTGTAGCTGAAGTGCGCTGGGCTGCTCTGATTCCCCGCCCCGTCGCGGAGCGTGACCTCCATCGTCTGCTGGGAGGTCGGGCTGTGGCATTCGATGTTGAAGGTAAAGCTCCCGCTCGTCTGGCCGTAGACTCCCGGGTCGAAGCTCGTCGAGCCCGGACTCCCCGCGACCTTGACGAAGCGGGCCTCAACGATGTCTCCCCCCGCGTCGGCGAAGCCGAGGCTGCAGGTGGCCGTCTGGCCCACAGGGATCTCGCTTTGGCAGTTGATCCCAGTGATCACCGGGGTGTGGTCTGTAGGCCCCGGCCCGCCGGCCACAACGGAGAAGGACCTTGTGAACGGCTGGCTCCGGTTCCCCACACTATCGATGAGCACTACCGTAAAGCTGATCGTGCCGACACCGCAAGACCACCAGTCATGAAAGAGTTTGGCTGCCCCGCTCGCGTTATCCTGGGCCGTGATGGACCAGGTATCGTCTTCGCTCTCCCCGTTCGTCCAGACTGTATGGATTAACGCTTGGGCCACATCCCTTTGCTCGTCCGTGAACCGCACGAAGACGTCGAAGTAGTTATAGATCTCGCGGTCGCAGTCTGAGACCACCGCCGGATCTGGATCGATACTCAAGTCTAGTATCCGTGGCGTGCGGTCCGTTGGCTGGCCGGGGCTCACCACAGAGAACCTCTTGGTGAATGGGGCACTGCGGTTCCCGGCCCGGTCGACCAAGACGACAGTGAAGGCCATGGTGCTGTAGTAATCACAGATCCAGAAACCGGCGGACCGATAGACTCCCGCGGCATTGTCCTGGGCGGTAATGGGTTCGGTGTAGTCCGCGGCCTCCCCGTCTGCCCAGTGAATCAGGGCCTGAGTGACATCCCTCTCCGGGTCTCGGAAGGAGATGATGAGGTCGAAGTAGTTCTTGATGCCGTGCTCGCAATCGGAGCCCAGCGCGGGGTTGGGGTCAATATTCAGATCCGTTACCTCGGGCGCATGCCCGCTGGGGGCGCCGCAGACGCTCGCGCCATTGATCCAGAAGGCCATCAATTCCAGGATCTTGGCATCGTTGATCGTCAAGCCCCCAGTCCCGGGGAGCGGCTCGCTCGTGATCCAATACTCCACTGCCCAGAGGATCTCCTGATCCTCGATGATACAGTTCCCATTCCGATCGACCGCTTGCTCCACCGTCACGGCCAGGCCGGTCAGGCCCGAGATCGAAAGGAAGAGGAAGGCCAGGAAGCCGACTACTAAGCCCTGTGCGAATCTGCTCATATACGATACTCCTTCTACGGCAAGTTGGTGAACATCTTAGCGGGCCGGAGTTAGCTTGTCAAGATCCTACTCGCAAGGGCTGGCGAAGCCTTGAATGCAACTGCAGGGGGAGGGGCTTGACCAAGGGCTTGGCCCGGTAATATAATTGAGCTAGCTACAAAGAATAGGAAAGGAGGTGAACGCAATGCGTCTAGAGCGATGGGTCGCCCTATCGTTGGCTCTTGCCGTCGGGCTCCTCTTCAGCGGCGGGGCCCAGGAGGCCTGGAGGCCAACGGTCGTGATCAATGAGGTCGCCTGGAGCGGAACCCCCGCTAGCTGGGCAGATGAATGGCTCGAGCTATACAATGCGACCGACGAGGATATTGACCTTTCCGGCTGGACCCTCTCCTGGGCTGAGGGAGAGGTGATGATCTACTTCTCCGAGGTCGCGGGGAATACGAAGGAGATCCGCCGCTCGCGCATCCCCGCCCGAGGGTTCTACATCCTCGAGCGGACTGATGATACCACGATCAGCGACATCGACGCCGACCTGATCTATAAGGGGACACTCGATAACGCTGGGGGGACCATCATCCTCAAGGATGCCGCGGGGAATATCATCGATACGGCCAACGGCGACGGCGGGGAGTGGCCAGGCGGGACCGCCTCCCGCGGCGAGCCGCCCTACGCCTCGATGGAGCGGATCGACGCCACCAAGCCCGACGCCGACGGCAACTGGGGGACGAACAACGGCCAGATCCGCAATGGCCTCGATGCCAAGGGTAACCCGATCAATGGGACTCCAGGGAGGCCGAACTCTGTTAGCTCTTAAGTCTAGGCTTGGGAGATGAGGGCTTTGATCCGGTCCAGGTGTTTTCGGGCCTCCCGTTCGCCCGCCCAGGCCGCCGCGGTGACCTGATCGAGGGAGAGCATCGAGACCCGGTCTAATTTCGGCTGGAGCAGGACCAGCCGCTCCCCGAGCCGCTCGCGCACCCGCTCGAGCTTCAGCCGCATCAGCTCCCGGCCGGTGATCGTCTCCGCCTGGGTGAGGAGCTCGATCGAGTTCCTCACCTCCTTGGCTTTGGCGAGGGGTGCGCTCACCTCGACCGCGATCACCACCTCTGCGCCGAGCCGGAGGGCCACATCGGCCGGGAGCTTGTTGATGATCCCGCCGTCGACGAGGAAGCGATCGTTATAGCGGATCGGGTAGTGGAGCCCGGGGACGGTGGCGCTGGCGGCGATCGCCCGATGGAGCGGCCCTTCCTGGAGCACGACCTCTTCACCGGTGTCGATGTCCGCGGCGACGACCGCGAATTTCACCCGCTTGAGGTCCTCGAACTCGAGCCCTTTAGTGAAGACGGAGAAGAACTGGCAGAGGTTCTTTGTCTCCTCCTGCTCCTCCTTCCGCCAGTCCGCGCGGGTGAGGAATTCCGAGGCGATCCGCCCCGCGACCGTGGCGACGGGGCTGCTTGGGAGGTCAAGGAGCTTATTGAGGTCGAGGTTAGTGAGGATCTTCTCCAGTTTGGTCATGTCCATCCCGACGGCATAGGCCCCACCGATGATCGCGCCCATCGAGGTCCCGACCACGATGTCGATCGGGATCCCTTCCTGCTGGAGGACCCGCAAAACACCAATATGGGCGTAGCCTCGGGCTCCCCCGCCGCCCAAGGCTACGCCGATCTTCGGTCTAGCCATGCTAAAGGGCCACCGATGGCCCCGAAGGTGTTAATACATCTCCGGTGGCGGTGGGACTGCCGCGGGGGTCTTCTCCTCGATCTGGGCCACGACCGCACCGGTCGTCAGGAGGAGCCCGCCGACGGAGACGGCGTTCTGGACCGCGGACTTGGTGACCTTGGTCGGGTCGATGATCCCGGCCTTCATCATGTCCACATACTCCTCCTTGAGGACATCGAACCCGATCCCGTCCTCCATGGACTTGATCTTCTCCACCACGATCGAGCCCTCATATCCGGCGTTCTCCGCCAGTTGCTTCGTCGGCTCCTCCAGGGCTTTCATGAGGATCCTCACCCCGACTTGCTCATCGCCATCGAGCTTGAGCTTCTCCAGGGCCTTGGCGGCCTTAAGGAGCGCCACGCCCCCGCCGGGGAGGATCCCCTCCTCGACCGCGGCCTTAGTGGCCTCGAGGGCGTCCTCCATCCGGTGCTTCTTCTCCTCCAGCTCCGTCTCCGTCGGGGCCCCGACCTTGATGATCGCTACCCCGCCGGCGAGCTTGGCCATCCGCTCCTGGAGCTTCTCCTTGTCATAGTCGGAGTCGGTCGTCTCGATCTGCTTCTTGATCTGGTTGATCCGGCCCTCGATCGCGGCCTTGTCGCCCTTCCCGCCGATGATCGTGGTATCATCGTCGGTCACGACGACCCTCTCGGCTCGCCCGAGCATGTCGAGGGTCGCATCCTCGATCTTCATCCCCGCGTCCTTGGCGATCACCTTCCCGCCAGTGAGGATGGCGATGTCCTCGAGCATCGCCTTCCGGCGATCACCGAACCCGGGGGCCTTGACCGCGACCGACTGGAGTGTCCCCTTGAGCTTGTTGATCACTAGGGTAGTGAGGGCCTCGCCCTCGACCTCGTTGGCGATCACCAAGAGCGGCTTCCCCTCCTGAGCCACCCGCTCGAGGACCGGGAGGAGCTCCCGCGCCTTCTTCAGCTCCTGATCGGTGATCAGGATGTAGGGCTCCTTCAGCTCGGCCTCCATCTTCTCCGCGTTCGTCACGAAGTAGGGCGAGAGGTAACCCCGGTCGAACTGCATCCCCTCGACGACCTCATAGTAGGTGTTGATCGTGTCGGAGTCCTCGACCGTGATCACCCCGTCCTCGCCGACGGCCTCCATGGCATCGGCGATGATCCGCCCGATCTCCTCGTCATTGGAGGAGATCGTGGCTACGCGGGCCATCTCCTCCTTCTTCTTCAGGGGCTTGCTCTGCTTCTCCAGCTCCTCGACCACGACCTCGACCGCCTTATCCAGCCCGCGCTTGATCAGCATCGGGTTATAGCCGGCGGCCACGGACTTCAAGCCCTCCATGATGATCGCATGGGCCAGGATCGTGGCCGTGGTCGTCCCGTCGCCGGCGACCTCATTGGTCTCCTTGGCGACCTGCTTGACGAGCTGGGCCCCCATGTTCTCGAACTCGTCCTGATACTCCTGCTCCTCCGCCACGGTCACCCCATCATGGGTGATCTTCGGGGCCCCGAAGGCCTTATCGATGATCACATTCCGGCCTTTGGGCCCGAGGGTGACCCGCACGGCGTCAGTGAGCTTCTGCACCCCACGCTTGAGTTTCTCCTGAGCCTCCTCGTTGAAGAGGACCTCCTTATACTTGGTCTTGGGCATAGTGCTTCCTCCTTCCTTGGGTTATTCCAGCTTGGCTAAGATGTCGGTCGTCTTGACGACCAGGTATTCCTCGCCGTCGAGCTCAATCTCCGTCCCACCGAAGCTGGCGAGGATGACCTTGTCGCCCTTGGCGACCTCCATCTTCTCCGCCGTCCCGACCTCGATCACTTCGGCCTTGATGTATTTCTCATCCCGCTCGACATCGGCTGGGAGGACAATCCCTCCCGCCTCCTCCTCTTCGAGCCGTTTCACCAAAACCCTGTTCCCTAAAGGCTTGAGCTTCGGCTTCTTCGCCATGCCTGACCTCCTCTTTAGCACTCTCTTGGATTGATTGCTAGACCGCCCTTATTGTATCGACCGCCCCTGGGGAGTGTCAAGGCGCGGATCGAGTAGGGGGCAGGGGCGGGAAGGCTCTCATGAGCGGACGGTTGTCCTTCAAGGCCGAGGGAGAGTGAGTGATCATCTCTACGGGTGATCTGATCGGATGCCCTCGGGGAGACGCCATCTCCAGCTCGAGCTGTTCCTGCTACCCCTGGCCCTCATCGGGCTCCGGCTCCTAGGGCAGGATTGGCCGGGCCTCTTGGCCTTCGGGGCGGCCTACCTCTTCTCCAGCCTCTGGCTCTCCCCGGACCTTGACTTGAGGAGCAACGACGCCCGGCGGCGCTGGCGGCCCCTTGGGTTCATCTGGGCCCCCTATGCTAAGGTCTTCAAGCACCGCGGGCTCAGCCACAATCTCCTCCTCGGCCCGCTCACTAGGATCGGCTACCTCTTCCTCCTCGGCTTTCTCGTGGTCCAGGCCTTGAACTACGCCGGCTTGCTGGCGAACCTCCATTTCCAGATCAAACTCGGCAAGGGGACCCTGGGGATGATCGCGCTCGGGCTGTATCTGCCGAACATCATCCATATCCTCTACGACCGCCTCGACTCCGGGGTCCTCAGGGGCCGCTCAAGGCGGGAACGGGGCCTCCGCCCGGGTAAGAGATGCGTGAGATACTGATCTTCGGGGTAATGACTTTCATCTTGGTCCTCGGCTTGGCCGCCGCGATGGTGGCCAACAGCTACTATGAGGTCGGGATCGCCTCCTGGTATGGGCCGGGCTTCCATGGGAAGCGGACGGCCAGTGGCGAGATCTACGACATGTATGGGATCAGCGCGGCTCATAAGACATTGCCCTTCGGGACGATCGTCAAGGTCGTCGATTTAGAGACCGGGAAGAGCGTCGTAGTCCGGATCAATGACCGTGGGCCATTCATCGAGGGGCGGATCATCGACCTCTCCTACGGCGCGGCCCTGGAGCTGGGGATGGTCCAGAAGGGTCTGGCCAAGGTGGGCTTGAAGATCGTGCGCTGGCCGAGATAAAAAGAGGCTTGGCCTCCTTGAATGTCGCCCCAGGCGGGGTTAGAATCCTGGGGCGATGATCACCTTCCACTCTGAGCCCTTCAGCGATGAGGAGATTTATCAAGCGCTCCACCCCCTGGTCCGGGAGTGGTTCTCTTCCCGTTTCGGGGAGTTCAGCCCGCCCCAGCGGTTCGCCATCCCCCTGATCCATCAGGGGAAGAATTGCCTGATCTCGGCCCCTACCGGCTCGGGGAAGACCCTAGCGGCCTTCCTCACGATCATCAGCGAGCTTGTGGCCTTGGCCGAGAGGGGGCAGCTCGAGAACCGAATCTACGCTCTTTACATCTCCCCGCTCAAGGCCTTGGGGAATGACATCGAGCGGAACTTGAATGAGCCCCTACGAGAGATGGCCTCCCTCGCCGGCCATGACCTTGGGATCCGGGTCGAGGTCCGGACCGGCGATACCCCGCCAGAGCGGCGGCGAAGGATGGTCTTGAAAGCTCCTCACATCCTGATCACCACCCCGGAGTCTTTCGCGATCGCCCTTACCTCGAAGCTCTTCTCCGGCCACTTCCGGCGGGTCAAGTGGGCCATCATCGACGAGGTCCATGCCCTCGCGGAGAACAAGCGCGGGGCCCACCTCTCGCTCTCCTTGGAGCGGCTGGCCGAGCTGACAGACTTTACCCGGATCGGCCTCTCGGCCACGATCCACCCCCTGGAAGAGGTCGCGAAGTTCTTAGTCGGGCGGCGGTTCGGGCGGGAATTGGCAGAGGTGGCCGGGGACGGAGCCGATCCCTACAGGGATTGCGTGATCGTCGATGCCCATTTCGCCACCTGCTCTGCCGGGGAACTCTATGGGAACCTCTATGAGCTGATCGCCAAGCTCGTGGAAGGGCACCAGACCACCCTCATCTTCACGAACACCCGCTCCAGGACGGAGCGGGTCGTCTACCAATTGAAAGAGCGCCGGCCTGAGCTGGTCGAGCTGATCGGAGCCCACCACGGCTCGCTGTCGCGAGAACTCCGGCTCGGGCTTGAGGAACGGCTCAAGCGGGGGGAGCTGAAGGCCGTGGTCAGCTCGACCTCGCTCGAACTGGGGATCGATATCGGCTACATCGACCTTGTGATCTTGCTCGGCTCCCCGAAGTCGGTCACGCGGGCCCTCCAGCGGGTCGGTCGGAGTGGCCACAAGCTCCACGATCAGGTCAAGGGCCGGGCGATCGTCACGGACCAGGATGATCTTTTAGAATGCGCGGTGATGCTTAAGGGGGTGAAGGAGGACCGACTCGATCGAATCTATATCCCGCGGAACTGCCTCGATGTTCTGGCCCAGCAGGTCTTCGGGATCTTAATGGACGGCCCGACCTATGTCGAGGACCTCTGGGAGCTAGTCACACGAAGCTACAGCTTCGAGAACCTCAAGCGAGAGGACTTCGAGCGGGTCCTGGAATATCTGGCCGGGGAGTATGTCTCGCTCGAGGACCGACGGGTCTATGCCAAGATCTGGTTCGACAAGCGGACCGGCCGGCTGGGGAAGCGCGGCCGGTTGGCAAGGGTGATCTACATGACCAATGTGGGGACGATCCCCGATGAGTCTTATGTGACGGTCAAGCATGGTGAGCGGCGGATCGGTCAGGTCGAGGAGTCTTTCCTCGAATATTTGAGGAAGGGCGATATCTTCGTCCTCGGGGGGGATACTTACCAATTCAAATACGCGAGGGGGATGACCGCCCAGGTCGAGCCGGCGGCGGGGAAGAGCCCGACCGTCCCCTCTTGGTTCTCCGAGATGCTTCCCCTCTCCTTCGACCTAGCGTTGGAGATCCAGGAGTTCCGTTACAAGATGAGCCAGATGTTCGAGGCGGGCCAGACTCCGGAGGAGATCAAGGCCTTCATCCGCGACTACCTCCACCTGGAAGGGAAGACCCTGGAGTCGCTCTACAACTACTTCGAGGCCCAACACCGCTACTCCGTCATCCCCCATCGCTATAAGCTCCTGATCGAGCGCTACCTCGAGGAAGGAGGGGGGACCCCAAGGGAATGGGGCACTAGGACCGACCTTGTGAAGAGCTTCGCCATCTTCCACGCCCTCTATGGGAGGAGGGTCAACGAGGCCTTAGCGCGGGCCCTCGCCTGGGTGATCGCCCGTCGGGAAGATAAGGATGTCGAGATCATGATCACGGACCACGGCTTCGCCCTAGGGTATGAAGGGGAAGTGAAGGTGATGGAGGCCTTCGCGCTCCTCTTGGAGCGGGACCTCCGGGAAACCCTCGAGGATGCACTCTATGGCACGGAGATCCTAAAGCGGCGGTTCCGCCACTGCGCCGCACGGGCCCTGATGATCCTCAAGAACTATATGGGGAATCGAAAGTCGGTCGGGAGCCAGCAGATGAAGGCCCAGATCCTCCAGAGCGCCGTAGAGGAGTTGGAGGACGAGCGGAACTTCCCTGTCCTCAAGGAGGCCTACCGCGAGGTCCTCGAGGACGCGATGGACATCGCCGGGGCTGAGATGATCTTGCAAGAGATCCGTGAAGGGAAGATCAGGCTCGAGGGGCGGCTCTCCCCGACCCCCTCGCCCTTTGCCTTGGGGATCATCCTCCATGGCCGCTCGGACCTGATCAAGGCCGAAGACCGCCAGCTCTTCCTCCAGCGGTTCTACCAGCAATTGTTCAGCAATAGCTAGCTCACCGACACCGAGCACGGCGGGCAGGGACAAACTCCCGTAACTCGATTGACCCCCTTCCTTCGAGACGAAACTCCTAGGCCCTCATACTGAGTGACAGCTCTCTTGTAGCGTGTGACAGCTCATGGAAGGAACTGGAAGGAGGAACAGATGCTAAGAAGGGCCTTCGCACTCGGGATCATCCTTGGATCTACGCTGATATTGGCAGCTTGCACACAAGTCGTGCCCCTGGTGATCGATCCGGTCTCCGCGATCATCGAACCGGGGGGGAGCGTGACCTTTACCGCCAAAAATTATGCCGGTAACCCCATCCCAGTGACTTGGAGCGTGACCAGCGGTCCGGGGACCATCACCGCAGCCGGGGTATACACAGCCCCGACGACCGTCACCGAGGTCACCAATGCCACGGTGACAGCCACGCGCGTGGGTTATCCCACGATCACCGGCTCGGCGACCGTGACAATCAAGCCCCCGCTCACCGCTGGCTTGATCGATCCGACGGGCGATGCAGTAGATATTATGAGTGTAGGCACTATAGTGAATTACGACATCACAAGCATCAAGACCTCGCGGAGCTCGACCGCCCTTACCTTGAGCATCACCTTTGATTCAACGACGCCACCCACGATCCCCGCGCCGGGCGCATTCGTAGGTCCCGGCGATCTTGCCGGGTTCATCACCCTCGATACAGATGAGGACGCTACGACCGGCCTGCCGTCCGCTAACTCCTTCTTCTGTCCCAGCTCCCCCCTCTCCGCCAGCGGGGTGGACTTCTTCATCTTCCTCTTCTTCCGAAACACCGCCGGAAACTACGATATCTACAAGACGACCCCTGGCTTCACCGATGTCGGGGACGCTACTCCCACGCTGGCAGGGAATGTCCTCACGATCAGCGTCCCCTTAAGCGCCCTGGGCGGGGACGATGGGATCACCTATCTCAGCTCGGTCCAAGGTGATGATGTCGGGCCGACCGACTGTATCCCCGATGAGGGGGCAGCCGTAGTGACTGGGAAGGCCATCGAACCGGAGAACCCCTATCGTGAATTCCTCCTGGATCTGGGGATCACAGGGCCGGGCTGGACCCAAACACCCTCGCTCACGACCCAGACGCCTTCATTCACACTCTAGTTGCTGCCTTTTAGCCTAGTGCCAGTGGCCCGAACTGTGGTAGTGATTAGGGCCACCCCGAGGTAGGCCAAGCAGAGGTAGATGAGCCAGTCACCGAACCGGGTATAGAAGGTCTGGCCGGCCAAGAGTCTAGCTGTGCCATAGAGGACCTCTTCTCGTTCGAGCCCCGAGCTGGCGATAATCCTCCCCTGGGGTGAGATGATCCCGGAGATCCCGGTGTTCGCGGCCTGGACGAAGTAACGCCTGGTCTCGACCGCTCGGAAGACCCCGAAGGAGAAGTGTTGAGCCAAGGCCGGGCTCCGCTTGAACCAGGCGTCATTCGTGAGGGTGATCAACAGCTCAGCCCCGTTCCGGACGAATCCCCGGGAGATGTGAGAGAAGCTCGACTCGAAGCAGATGGGAGTGGCGATCCTCCCCAAAGGCGATTGCAGGGGGAAGAAGCCTGGTCCGGGGGTTAAGTCCGCGGGCGCGACCTCCCGGATGAGCCAGGCGAATCCTAAGCGCTCCAATTGTGCCCGGAGCGGGAGATACTCCGGGCTGAAGGGGACGAGCTGGACCTTATCATACTGGGCCAAAACCCTCCCCTGGGGCGAGAGCAAGGCCGCGGTGTTGTAGAACCTCCCTTGGCGGTAGTCGAGGGTCCCGAACAAGAGGTAGAGGCCACTCTCTCGGGCGAACCTGCTGAACGGCTCCAGGTATTCCGGCTGCTGCAAGAGATAGGCCGGGAGGATCGTCTCCGGGAGGACCACCAGATCCACCTCGGCCTGCTCGACCCGGTCTAGCAAGGCGAGATAGAGTCGGAGGAAGTCCTCCAGGTTCCT